>CAMKMR010000240.1 GCA_946413945.1 uncultured Lachnospiraceae bacterium
TAAAAATAAAGCTCCGGTCTGTTTAAAAGTAAATGGAACCTTTGCTCTTATACACTCACGTCTTACTTCCTTAATCCAGTTAAAATCAAGTGGTCTTACGTTATTTCCAGATTCACCGCCACAAGTAACGTGTTCTATAAGTCCAGTCAGAAGATATTTTTCTATATTTATTTCTTCAAGCATTGGCTCTGAAATGATTTCTTTATGTTTTATGGGAAGCTTTAGAAATATCGGAAGTCTATAGTCAGCTCTGTCCTGATTTTCGCAGGTACAGGAAATAGTAACATTTTCCCAGCCATCCCCCCAGTCAAATGGGACGCATTCCATAAAACGATGGATTCTTTTTGTAATGATATGAAAATGAAGATCCTGCCTCACTCTGATCATATCCCAGCAATCCTGCCTCCATAAGTCAGCTTCCTCAAGAAAAAAATCCGAGGTCATACAAGTAAAGACCACACCATCTTCTGGTGTGATCTTATACTTTTTCTCCCTGTTTTTCTTAAGAGGCAGAGAAAAATCATTTGTTTTTGTGATGATTGAAGCATCCTTACCTATGCTCTCATCCCGTCTGTAAACATAGCAGTTCTTGCATCCGGGACTTATCTTAAGGCAGCCATGCCAGGGGTTCCAGATTGTCATATTTTTTACACTCCTTAATCAATAAGGGTAATATTTTTCTACTCTTACGCCTTATCTTAGTAAGAGACCAGACTATCATTTTTTTTCAACATAGATAGAATTAAGTTCCAGTGGATAATTTAGTTCCTTTAATTTATGAATTGAGAAGCTGCTTATTTCTTTATCTTCCCCTAAATCAAATGTGTAAATCCAAAAATAATTTATATCAGATTCATCTTCTTTTACATTAAAAATCAAACCAGTTCCACCATATCCATAAAGGTCCAAGTCTGTGAGGGTAGCCAGGCCAGGAACATTTATTATCCATTTACTTCCATCTGAAGAATCAGATTTTGAGATTACCATTGTTCCACTTCCATCTTCTAATTCCCACTCACCTTCGATTTTCTCAAATAGATCATTACAGTCAGGTAATAAGTCTATTATTTCCTGAACATCATCAGACACAGTAAGATCTTCACCTTTTTCATCAACAAGAATATCCGCAAGATAATATGACCTTTCTATTATATAATACATTGTCCAGGTGTTTACCACTTCACTATAACAAGATCCTCCTGCATTTGGTCTTGCGATAACAGTACAATTTGCATCAACCATTTCATGCCATGCATCCTGTTCTTTCTTTAATTCTGACTGTTTTTCACTACTAAGCTGTTGCCAGATATGTTCTAGTTCAACATTCCAAATATCAACCATATCAAATTTGATACTTCTTACCTCAGCTCCGCTCATGGTCCTATAATCTATTGAATCATTCATCTTATCAGTAGTTTTTTTAACATAATTAAGCTCTTCCTGAACTGATAATCCAGTAGGAAGGCTGAATTCCTCAGCTTTATCTTTATCAGCCGTAGTTACGGAAGTATCTGAATTTTTGCTGCTATCTATAGCTGTTCCATCCTCTTTAATTTTGCTAGCATCTTCAGCTTCTCTACTCTGTGATATTTCTGTATTTTCAGTTGTTGAGGCTGTTTTATTATTCTTATTACATCCTGCAAGAACAAGCGAAAGTGTAAGACCAACAAGCATTAATTTAGTCTTATTATTTTTCATTTTCTAATTCCTTATTAATTCTTTCTATATCATCAATAATTCCACCGATGTAGTCAATTGTATCAAGTAATGCAGCGTCACTTGTCACATCAACTCCTGCCATCTTTGCGAATTCTACTGGAGTTACTGTAGCCCCTGCAGCAAGAGTCTTCTTCCAGTCCTCAACAGCAGACTGACCTTCTTTTCTTATTCTCTTCATTACCTGAGTAGCAATAGTCAGGCTGGCACTGTAACTGTAAGAATAAAGTCCCATGTAATAATGTGGCTGACGCATCCAGGTAAGCTCGCATCCGTCAGTAAGTTCAATCTCATCGCCCCAGAATTTCTTTAATACATTTTTGTAGATTTCATTCAATGTATCAGCTGGAACTCCTTCACCCTTATCAACTAATTTATAAACTTCTCTCTGATATGCTGCTTCAAGTAAATGAGTTACAAAATTGTGATAATAAGTATTTGAGATCTGAGCTGAAAGAACCCATCTTAAGAAGCGCTTATCATCCTTATATTTTTCTTTCAAATACTCTGCCATAAAGAGCTCATTTATAGTTGATGGAGCTTCTACTACATACTGTGAAACGTCTGTATCAAAGGCGCTGCAGGATGCATTGCAGGCTTTAAAATGACCCGCATGTCCAAGTTCATGAGCTAATGTAAATACATCGCTCATTCTGTCATTCCATGAAAGAAGGATATATGAACCCTTCTGATATGGGCTGGCACAGAATCCACCTGTAGATTTTCCGATATTCTGAGCGAAGTCGATCCATCTTTCTCTATAAGCTTCCTCTAACATTTCTAAGTATTCAGATCCCATGATCTTAAGACCATCTAAGATATATTTTTTTGATTCTTCAATAGTTACCTTAGGGTCATATTCCGGATCCAAAGCTATCTTTAAATCTGCATATGTCATCTTATCAAGTCCATTTGCTTCCTTAAGAAGGCGGGCATATTTTCTCATATGAGGCGCCAGCTTTTCCATGATAAGGTCAATCTGTCTATCATACATTTCTCTTGTAACTTTCTGCCCAAAAAGAAGATAGTCAAATACGCTGTCAAATTTACGAAGCTCAGAATTAATCTTTTCTGTACGAACATGCGCTCCATATACTGTTGCTGTGGTATACATATATTCTCTTAACTTCTCAGAGAATGCTTTAAATGCAGCGCGGCGTACCTCTGTATCTTTCTCATATTCATAGTTATCTTCAAATAAAGAATATCCAAGAGGATACTTTTTGCCGTTAACTTCAAAGTCATCAAAATGCATATCAGCTAACTTGCTTGTCTCATAGATATTATAAGGCGCCCGAAATGCCTCTCTTAACGCCTCCATAGCAGCTTCTGTTTCAGGACTGAGACGATGAGGTTTCTCACGCTCTATATTCTGGAGATGACATTTACCAACAGTTGCTGTCTTTATTGCCTCATTTATCAACATTTCCGGGGCGTCTGCCAACTCACTGTCGATAAACGAAAGTCTGCTGTTAGCCATTGCAAATGTAGACATGGCAAGTGCTTCTTCTTTCTTTGCTTCGCCATTTGTATAGTCTACAGCTACATTTAAATTCGTATAATTAATAAGATGCTCAGCCATAATGAGCCACTGGTTGTATTTTTCAAGGCATTCATTAATTTTATCGGCATCGGTAAGCTTCCCCTTATAATCTGCCTCTATCTCATCTGTAAGCTTTTTAAACTTTTCTAAATTTACTTTTAAATCCTCTGAATCCTTGAAGATTCGGGAAGTGTCCCATT
>CAMKMR010000241.1 GCA_946413945.1 uncultured Lachnospiraceae bacterium
AAGTAGTTAGCGATCTCAGCAAGAAGATTCTGATCAAGACCTGTATCATATTCTGTACCCTTGAAGGTCTCAACCATAACTTCTGTTGCAGGCTGGCTGGTACCCATAGCAAGTGGGCTCATAGCTGTATCAATAACATCACAACCTGCTTCAACAGCCTTAAGGTATGTCATTGAACCAACACCTGATGTGTAATGAGTATGAAGCTGAATAGGAAGCTTTGAACCTTCCTTAAGAGCTGTAACAAGTCTTGTAGCTTCATATGGAACAAGAAGACCAGCCATATCCTTGATACAGATAGAATCAGCACCCATCTCTTCAATCTGACGAGCTGTTTCTTTCCAGTAATCAAGTGTATAAGCATCACCAAGTGTATAAGAAAGAGCTATCTGACAGTGTCCGCCCTCTTTCTTTGTAGCCTTAACTGCAGTCTCAAGGTTTCTAAGATCATTGAAGCAGTCAAAGATACGAATGATATCAATACCGTTTGCAAGAGACTTCTGAACAAAGTATTCAACTACATCATCTGCATAATGGTTGTAACCAAGGATATTCTGTCCTCTGAAAAGCATCTGAAGTTTTGTATTCTTAAAGCCATCTCTAAGCTTTCTAAGTCTCTCCCATGGATCCTCCTTAAGGAATCTAAGGCAGGCATCAAATGTAGCTCCGCCCCAGCACTCTACTGAGTGGTAGCCAACCTTATCCATTTTATCTATAATAGGAAGCATCTCTTCTGTTGGCATACGTGTTGCAATAAGTGACTGATGTGCATCACGAAGAACAGTCTCAGTTATGCCAAGCTTTTTAATATTTTCTGACATATTTATTTCCCTTTCTCAAATTTTATTTATCTAACGTTAAAGATTGCAAGGAATGAACCAGCAGCAACGGCTGTACCAATAACACCAGCAACGTTTGGACCCATAGCGTGCATCAGAAGGAAGTTTGTAGGATCATATTCTGAGCAAACCTTCTGTGAAACACGGGCAGCCATAGGAACAGCTGATACACCGGCTGAGCCGATAAGTGGATTAACCTTACCCTTCGTCACAACATACATGAGCTTACCAAACAGTACACCCATTGCAGTACCAAGCATGAATGCAAGAAGACCAAGTACTACGATCTTAAGAGTAGAAACCTTAAGGAAAGCTTCTGCACTTGTTGTAGCTCCTACTGATGTACCAAGAAGGATAACAACTATGTACATCATAGCGTTAGATGATGTCTCTGTTAACTGCTTAACAACACCAGACTCTCTGAAGAGGTTACCAAGCATGAGCATACCAACGAGTGGAGCTGTTGTAGGAAGGATAAGACAAACAACGAGTGTAACGATGATAGGGAAGAGGATCTTCTCTAACTTTGTTACCTGACGAAGCTGTGGCATTCTTACTACTCTTTCCTTTTCTGTTGTAAGTGCCTTCATGATAGGTGGCTGAATAACAGGAACCAGTGACATATATGAATATGCAGCAACGGCGATAGGACCCATAAGTGTTCCACCCATTCCAAGCTTACCGGCAAGGAAGATAGATGTAGGACCATCGGCACCACCGATAATTGAAATAGCTGCTGCTTCTTTTCCTGAGAATCCAAGAAGGATAGCAAGGAAATAAGCACCATAAATACCGAACTGAGCTGCTGCACCAAGGATAAAGCTTGGTGGATATGCGATAAGTGGACCGAAGTCTGTCATAGCACCTACACCCATAAAGATAAGTGATGGAAGGATACTATACTCGTCCAGCAGATAAAAATAATGTAAAAGTCCGCCTTCTTCGATAATTCCAGGGAACATATTTACAAGGAACATACCGAAAGAAATTGGTACAAGCAGAAGTGGTTCAAAACCCTTGGCAATGGCAAGATACATAAGCACAAATGATATAAGGATCATAAGGAAATTCTTCCAGTCAAGAGTTGCAAAACCAGTCTGACTTGCCAGGTTTTGTATAATCTCTAGCATTTTAATTCCTCCATTAAAAACTTACTGAATCAAACAACTTCAACCTTAATTAGTTAAGAGTTGCAAGTGTATCTCCAGCTTCAACAGAGTCACCAGTTGCAACATTAATAGAAGCAACTGTTCCATCCTGAGATGCAACGATTTCATTTTCCATCTTCATAGCTTCAAGGATAAGAATAACTTCACCCTTCTTAACTGAAGCGCCTACGCTTGATTTAACTGCAAGGATCTTACCAGGCATTGGAGCTGCGATAACAACTGAACCCTGAGCTCCTGACGAAGCTGCTGCCTTTGGTGCAGGTGCTGCTGCCTTTGGTGCTGCTGCCTTTGGTGCTGCTGCAGCAACTGGAGCTGATGATGATCCATTTTCTTCAACAGCAACTTCATATGCTGTTCCATTAACTGTGATTGTATAATTCTTCATAATAATAAATCCTCCTGATTATCTTACTCTTCTTATAGAACGAACAACGAGCTTATCGTTACTATCTGTTGTATAAGTCTTTACATTTGATGATTCATATGCGTAAATGGCTGCAGTGATAACTGCTACAAGTTCCTCATCATTTACAAGGTTTTCCTCTTCTATCTTAGGAGCCTTAGGATTTTCTGTCTTAGTAGCTGCCTTTGGTGCAGGTGCTGCTGCCTTAGGTTTTTCAGGCTTCTTTGTCTGTCCTAAAAGTGCAGGTACAAACTTAAGAAGAGAAATAATAAACGCGATAAAGATAAGAACACAGAATACTGTGATCATACCAATACCTGTATGTTTTGCAGCTCTTAAAAGAAGTTCTTTTCTTGAATAAACCGCAGAAACTTCTATTTCATCAGCTGTATACATCTTTTCGCCCTGTGAAATAAGATAATCCTTAGCAAAAGCTTCAGCTGATTCAGGTGGAGCCGAAAGACCGAGAGCCGCATAATTCTGAGCTAAGAACTGTTCTGCGCTCTCAAAGCCCTGCATTGAAACAATATCGTTTATCTGACCAAGAACTTCTTCAACATCCATTCTAAACTGCTTATTTTCTACAAATGAAACTGTAACTTTAACGTCACGCTTCTCATACTTTAAATAAATAGAGCAAAGGACATTATTATGATTGCCCCAAGCGAATTCTGTTTTCTCATTTGAATCAAATCCTACGAACTTACCAACGTGATCTGATGTATCTGCCTGCTTAAAACCTGCAACCGCAGCCTTTTCAAGATCTGTACCATCTGACAGATAATATTCAGCCTTAACACCTGATACGTTATTATATGAGGATACTACATCTCTTGCCATATCGATCATAGTATCTTTGTCATACTCGAATGCAACCTTACTATCAGATTTGCATCCTGTCATACAAAATAGAATCGTAAGCATGAGAACAAGTAATATTTTTTTCTTCATTTCTTACTCCTCTTTTCTTATACTGTTGCGTGCTTCTTAAATGGTCTTTCTTCTCTCTTTGTAGCAAGCATTTCAAATGCAGCAATAACTCTCTTTC
>CAMKMR010000242.1 GCA_946413945.1 uncultured Lachnospiraceae bacterium
CCGAGATCGGACCGGCAAATCATTTAGGCTATGAAAGAAAACAGCAGGAGGAAAGAGCAAGGAGAGAAGAAATACCTCAAGGTGAAAATATATATTTTGACAATGCATATGAAAGAGTAATGAGATTGCAGCAGTTAGATCTTTCAAAAGTGAATGTAAATATGTTTGCAGCTGTAAATAACACACTTGTAAATGATGGATGTGGATTATATAGAGGAAGACTTATCCTGCCTTATGAGCATTTATCCAGATTTCAGAATGATCTTATATAGTGAAGAATTATATGAAGCTATTGATCATATTGGATGATAAGATATAGAGTCATTAAAAAGATGTAATTATTAGAATTTGATGCGGTTTATATTGAAATCATGTCATGACAAAAGTATAATCTTATTTAGTGAGTGTCGTTTTTGTTTATAAGGGATAGGGGAAATAAAAAGTGGATAAGTATTTGGTTTCCATTTGCGACGATGATAATATAATACATCGGATAGTGAAAAAATATCTGGCTGATAAATACAAAGAGCAGATAACGCTGCGGCATTACTTTGATCCGATAGATATAATAAATGAAGCAAAAGATCAAAGCATTGTTCTGATGGATATAGATATGCCTAATATGGATGGCATTTTGGCGGCATCTAAACTTAGGAAGAATAATAAAGAGCTGATTATCATTATGCTTACTAGTAAGAGAGAAAGATTCAAAGATGCATTTAAAGTAGGGGCCAGCAGGTTTGTTACAAAACCTATAGATAAAGAAGAACTGTATGAAGCGATAGAAAATGCTTTGAAGGATATAGACAGTGATGAGAAGTTGACAGTTAATCTGTCTGGGGGTGAAAAAGAATTAAAGCAGGATAAGATATATCTTTTAGAAGTGGTTAGAAATAAAGTTAATATCTATCTTAAGGATAATTGTATTTCTGTAAATGAGCCTTTGAAAAATCTAGAAGAAAGGCTAAACAGCAAAAAGTTTGTAAAAGTTCATAAGAGTTACATTGTAAATATGAAGTATATCAAAAGCATTTCTGGGAGATTGATAGTTCTGGAAAATGGAATAAAAGCCTGTATCTCGGCAAGAAGAGAAAAAGAAGTTTTGGATAAATTATTTGAATATGATTTAAATTACGACAGGTGATCATATGAATTGTTTGGATAGAGGCTTATATTTTTTACTGATTATTTTTGAGTATTATTCATTTTATTATGTGATCCTTGGGGTGAGACAGTTTAGAAAATTTAATAGAAAAACTTATCTGGCTTTATCTGGAATTGTGATCACAATGGCGCTTCTTATTATTTTTGCAGGGGCGATCTTTTTATATATCCCGGCGATGATGTACTCATATCTGTTAATCTTATTGATTATGGATATCACAAAGAAAAGACTGCTGGAAAATATTTTTCTAAGCTTTTCTTTAAATAGTCTGCTTGAGTTGGTACTGCTTCGCATTATAAGAATGCTGGGGTTTGAAGATAAAAATATCTCCTACATATTCTGCGGAGTTATCACTGCAGTGATAATCTGGCTCTTTTATTTACTGAAAGTAAGAAAGCTGGACAGAGAGATATTTGTAGTTGAAGGGAAGGTAAATATCATGTTTTCACTGATGTTTTTACTGTTTGTGGCGATGTTTTCTCTCCTTTCGGCCCTTCTCAGCCACATAGGAACAGAAAAAAATGTTTTGACAAGTAATTTGGTTGCAGTACTTGGAGGTTTTCTTTTGATTGTTGCGGATTTTTATCTCTTATACATTTTTAATGAAAGAACCAAGGTGGAATTTGAGAAAAGGCTGGCAGTACAATTTAATAATCAGCAGAAGGAATATTTTGAAAGATTACTAGAAAAAGAAAATGATACCAGGCAATACAGGCATGATATGATAGCTCAGTTAGTGCAGGTGAAATATTTTATAGATGAGGGGGAATATAAAGAGGCAGATTCATTTCTCACTGGAATGCTTAAGTCTATAACGTCCATAAGCGAGTATAATTATGATGTGGGAAATGAGATAGTAAATACAATGCTTAATTATTATCTTCCGCCTGTAAAAAAAGAAGGCTGCGAAATTGAACTTAAGGGTTATCTTCCAGAAGATCTTAAGATGGAATCCAGAGACCTTTGTATTTTGGTTTCCAATGTGCTTAAAAATGCCATTGAAGCTGTGATGCAGCTGAAAAAAGAAGAAAGAAAAATTAGGATAACATTGGATTCTGGAAAA
Organism: uncultured Lachnospiraceae bacterium; assembly: GCA_946413945.1. Taxonomy (GTDB): domain Bacteria; phylum Bacillota; class Clostridia; order Lachnospirales; family Lachnospiraceae; genus Eubacterium_Q. Next base: position 2,229 of record CAMKMR010000242.1, read on the forward strand.
ATTTCCTGGAAGATAAATGTTGTGAATAGTACCAATAATACAGACTATATGGTTACCACTAAAAAGGATAAAGAAAACCATGGTTTTGGTTTGAAGAATATTAGAAGTGTTGTGGAAAAATACAAAGGGAAATGTAATGTTGAATTAAATAAAAAAATATTCTCGATAGATATTGCGATGAAATATTAATGATCAAAGCTGCTGTTTTTTGGAAACTGGCAGCTTTTTTACACGTTCGTCCTCATACTGCGTACGTTTGTCCTTGGAACTATAGAATTTAATTGTAGAAAGTATATTATAGCTAACAAGAAAGGAGGGAATGGATGGGAGAAATAATTATTGACTCGCTATCAAAGAAATTTGGAAAGAAATTGGCTCTTGATAAAGTGAGTCTGAAATTTGAATGTGGAAAGGTATATGGACTTATTGGAAAAAATGGAGCTGGAAAAACAACATTGATGAAGACCATATGTGGAATTCTAGATGGGGATGAGGGGAGCTGCAAACTAGAGGACTCAGCTGTTGGGGCTTTGCTTGAGGAACCAGCGGCTTATGAAAAGCTTGATGCGATTCAAAACATGAGGATTTTCATGAACTGTTGTTCCAAGGCTGATGATAAAAAAATCATTGATCTTCTAAATGATGTAGGATTATACGACCACAGGAAAAAGGTTAAGGATTATTCATTGGGAATGAAAAAGAGGCTTGGGATTGCAATCTCAATGTTGAATGATCCTTCAATCCTTATATTGGATGAACCTACTTCCGGATTGGATATTGATGGCATCAGTGAAACCAGAGAACTGATAAGAAGATACATGTTAGATGAGAAGAATATGGTGATCATTTCATCACACGATACAAGAGATATGGTTGAACTTTGTGACGAAATAATATTTATAGACCAGGGGAAAATATTAAAACAAGTTGAAAGTTTTGAAAGAGATTCGATTCAGTTAGAGAAAGAATATTTAGAAGTGATAAAGGGAGGATAATTTGATAAGGGAAATAACGGATGAATTTAAAAAGATAAGAGTGTGGAAATATTTGTTATCTTTATCGGTGGTTCTTTTACTGGGGAATATTATAATTTCAATCCTTTTTAATGATGATGGGCTTTCTTCAAAAGAAGCTTTGTTAAAGGAAAAGGAAAGTTATGAAGAGATAATCAGAGAACTGCCTGATGAAGAAGATAACCTTCTTTTTGACAAGATTATTTCTGATTTTA
>CAMKMR010000243.1 GCA_946413945.1 uncultured Lachnospiraceae bacterium
AAAAGTTCAAAAAAAAGATATCATTGTCATAGTATGACTATTAGAATATAAAAAACTAAAAAAGAGTAATTATATTAAGGAGGATAAAACCTTGCTAGAAATTAAGTCAAACGATGAAAAGGCACCTGCAAGAATTCTTGTCATTGGTGTTGGCGGAGCAGGAAATAATGCAGTTAACAGAATGATCGATGAGAACGTTGAAGGTGTTGAGCTCATTGCTATAAATACAGATAAGCAGGCTCTTGCACTTAGCCGTGCTACTACAAAGATCCAGATTGGTGAGAAGCTTACTAAGGGACTTGGAGCAGGTGCTAAGCCTGAAATCGGTGCAAGCGCAGTTGAAGAGAACAGAGAAGAGATCAATGACATCATCAAAGATGCCGACATGGTATTTGTTACATGCGGTATGGGTGGTGGAACAGGTACTGGTGCAGCACCTGTTGTAGCAGAAATAGCAAGAAATTTAGGAATCCTCACAGTTGCTGTTGTTACAAAGCCATTTACATTCGAGGGAAGACCTCGTATGAACAATGCTAATAATGGTATTGCTAAGTTAAGAGAAAATGTTGATACATTAATCGTAATTCCTAATGATAAGCTTCTTCAGATCTGTGATAAGAGAACAAGTATTCCTGATGCATTAAAGAAGGCTGATGAGGTTCTTCAGCAGGGTGTTCAGGGTATCACAGACCTTATCAATAAGCCAGGTCTCATCAACCTCGACTTTGCAGATATTCAGACAGTTATGAGAGATAAGGGTATCGCTCATATCGGTATCGGTAAGGCAAGTGGTGATAACAAGGCAGTTGATGCTATTAAGGAAGCTATGGATTCTCCACTTCTTGAGACAACAGTCAGCGGTGCTTCAGATATCATCGTTAACTTCTCAGGTAATGTCGGAATCGTTGAAGCATACGATGCTATCACATATCTTACAGAAGTTGCTGGTGAAGAAGCAAATATCATCTTCGGTACTGTTGATAATGATGCAACAGGCGATGATGTAAGCATTACGATCATTGCTACAGGTATTGAATCAAAGGACGGAGCTCCAAGAGTTTCAACTAAGATCTCTATCCCAACAAAGAATGCAGAAAACCTTCAGGTTAAGAATCCTACATTCAGTAATGAAAAGAAGGCTCCGGCTCGTGCAGTTCCAGTAAGCATTAATCTTAATGCTAAGCCGGTTGAACCGGAAGTAGCACCTTCTCAGCCAGAACTCGCACCTGAAAGAAAGGCTACTCCACTTAAGAGCAGTGGCAATCAGAGCATAAAGATCCCTGATTTCCTTAAGAGAGGCTAATAAGAAAAAAGATAAACATAGTTTATATATTTAAAGGCAGACCAGTAGGGTCTGCCTTTTTATTGGATAAACAATACTATATTTAGCGAGAATATTATAAAGTTGATGTGCAAAAACAAAAATAGCTGATGTACTAAATGCAGCATTTCTTACAGTTAGATGAGATCTTTTGATGATGAAAAATTATCATTATACAGTTGTATAGGATAAATTACTTTATTTTATTAAGTAAAATAAGGAATATATCTTCTTGAATAATTTCGCGACTTACGATATTTTAGTTAATGGCTGATAATAGGTCGAAAGAAAGGGAAAGAATATGTCAAATATCAACGTACCGGAATTATTCGGATCATATTTATTTAATGATGCTGTAATGAAAGATAAACTTCCAATGGATGTTTATATGTCGCTTAAGAACACTATTGACTATGGCGAACCACTTGATACTTCGATTGCTGACACAGTAGCCAGCGCTATGAAGGAGTGGGCTATCGCATTAGGGGCGACACATTATACACATTGGTTCCAGCCGCTTAATAATGGAACTGCTGAGAAGCATGATTCATTTGTAAATGGTACTAAGGACGGCGAAGTTCTTATGGAGTTTACAGGTAAAGAACTTCTCAGAGCAGAGAGTGATGCTTCATCATTCCCTTCAGGAGGACTTAGAAATACTTCAGCAGCCCGTGGCTATACAGCATGGGATTGTACATCTCCTGTATTTGTTAAGGATACACCAGATGGAACAAAGGTTCTTTGTATTCCTGCAGTATTCACATCATATACAGGTGAATCTCTTGATAATAAGACACCACTTCTTCGTTCAATGAACGCTATCGATAAAGAAGCAAAGAGAGTCCTTAAATTCTTTGGAAAAGAGCCACGCCGAGTTACTCCAAACGATGGCGCCGAGCAGGAATATTTCGTAGTAGATAAAAATAAATATACAAAAAGAGAAGATTTAGAGTTAGCAGGTCGTACACTTTTCGGAGCAGCTGCTCCAAAGGGTCAGGAGCTTGATGATAACTATTATGCAAGTATCAAAGATAAGGTTCTTGTATTTATGAGCGATCTTAATGATGAGCTCTGGAAATATGGTATCCTTGCAAAGACACAGCATAACGAAGTTGCTCCTGGACAGTGCGAACTTGCAGTTCTTTATGGAAATACAAATATAACAAATGATAATAACCAGCTTGTAATGGAGACAATCTTAAAGGTTGCTTCAAGACATGGGCTTGCATGTCTTCTTCACGAGAAGCCATTTAAGGGTATAAATGGATCTGGTAAGCACAATAACTGGTCTCTTTCAACGTCAGATGGAGAGAATCTTCTTGACCCAACATCTGATCCTGAAAACAATCTTCAGTTCCAGGTTATGATTGCTGCAATCCTTGCAGCTGTTGATAATAATGCTGAACTTCTTAGAGCATCTGCCGCAAGTGTTGGTAATGAGCACAGACTTGGGGCTCAGGAAGCACCTCCAGCTATCATCTCAGTATATTTAGGTGAAAGACTTGAGAGCATGGTAGATCAGATAATAAAGAAGGGAAGAGCGAAGAGCTTTGCAAAGACAAGAACATATGATTCTGGTGTAGCTACACTTCCTAAGTTTGTTATTGATGCTACAGATAGAAACAGAACATCGCCATTTGCTTTTACAGGCAATAAGTTTGAATTCCGTATGGTTGGTTCATCACAGCCATGTGCCAAGCCTGCTACAGTACTTAATACAATTATTGCTGATGAGCTTAAGAAAGCTGCGGATAAGTTTGAAAAGGCTGCAGATTTTGAAAAGGCAGCGAAGCAGTATGTCAGAAAAACATTTAAAGAACACAGACGTATCCTCTTTGACGGAGATGGATATTCAGATGAATGGGTAGTTGAAGCCGAAAAGCGTGGACTTCCAAACATCAAGCATATGGTTGACTGTGTTGAGCATATCAATAGTGAAAAGTCAGTGGCTCTCTTTAAGAGAATGAACGTTCTTTCAAAGGTTGAGCTTGATGCCAGAGCTGCTATTGATTATGAAGGCTATGCAAAGGCTATCAATATCGAAGCCCTTGTTATGGTTGATATGGTAAATAAGGAAATCCTTCCTGCTATTCTTAAGTACGAAGGTACTCTCGCCAAGGAAGCTG
>CAMKMR010000244.1 GCA_946413945.1 uncultured Lachnospiraceae bacterium
AAAGATTATTGGTATTGACTTAGGTACTACAAACTCATGTGTAGCTGTTATGGAAGGTGGTAAGCCAGTTGTTATCACAAACGCTGAAGGTTCTAGAACAACACCTTCTATCGTTGGCTTCCTTAAGTCTGGTGAAAGAGTTGTTGGTGAGCCTGCAAAACGTCAGGCTGTTACAAATGCTGACAAGACAATCTCTTCTATCAAGAGACACATGGGTTCTGATTATAGAGTTAAGATTGATGACAAAGAGTATTCTCCAGAAGAAATCTCAGCTATGACTCTTATGAAGTTAAAGGGTGACGCTGAAGCATATCTTGGTGAGAAGGTTACAGAAGCTGTTATCACAGTTCCTGCTTACTTCACAGATGCTCAGAGACAGGCTACAAAGAATGCTGGTAAGATCGCTGGTCTTGATGTTAAGCGTATCATCAATGAGCCAACAGCAGCAGCTCTTTCATATGGTCTTGATAATGAAAAAGAACAGAAGATCATGGTATACGACTTAGGTGGTGGTACATTCGATGTATCTATCATTGAAATCGGTGATGGTGTTATTGAAGTACTTGCTACAGCTGGTAACAACAGACTTGGTGGTGATGACTTCGATGATGCAGTTGCTAAGTATATGCTTGAGGAGTTCAAGAAGAAGGAAGGCGTAGATCTTTCATCTGATAGAATGGCTATGCAGAGAATTAAGGAAGCTGCAGAAAAAGCTAAGAAGGAGCTTTCAGCTCAGACAGTTACTAATATCAACCTTCCATTCATCACAGCTACAGCTGATGGACCAAAGCATTTCGATATGGATCTTACTAGAGCTAAGTTCGATGAACTTACAGCTGATCTTGTACAGCAGACAAGAGTTCCAGTTCAGACAGCACTTGATGACGCTGGACTTACAGCAGCAGAACTTGATAAGGTTCTCCTCGTTGGTGGTTCTACTCGTATCATCGCAGTTCAGGAAGCAGTTAAGCAGATCCTTGGTAAAGAGCCATTCAAGGGAATCAACCCTGATGAGTGCGTAGCTATCGGTGCTTGTATCCAGGGTGGTAAGCTTGCTGGTGATGCAGGTGCAGGTGACATACTTCTCCTCGACGTTACACCACTTACACTCTCAATTGAAACAATGGGTGGTATCGCTACTCACCTTATTGAGAGAAATACAACAATTCCTACAAAGAAGTCACAGATCTTCTCAACAGCTCAGGATAACCAGGATGCAGTTGATATCAACATCGTTCAGGGTGAAAGAGAATTCGCTAAGGACAATAAGTCACTTGGTAGATTCAGACTTGATGGTATCGCTCCTGCAAGAAGAGGTGTTCCACAGATCGAAGTTACATTTGATATCGATGCAAATGGTATCGTAAATGTATCTGCTAAGGATCTTGGTACAGGCCGTGAGCAGCACATCACAATCACATCTGGTACATCAATGTCAGATGAAGAGATCGAGAAGGCAGTTAAGGACGCTGCAGCTTATGAAGAGGCTGATAAGAAGCGTAAGGAAGGCGTTGAAGTTCGCAATGATGCTGACGCTATCGTATTCCAGACAGAGAAGGCTTTAAATGAAGTTGGCGACAAGCTTCCAGAAGCTGATAAGAAGCAGGTTGAGGATGACCTTAAGGCACTTAAGGATATCATCGCTGAGACAGATATAGATAACCTTTCAGATTATGACGTTGAAAAGCTTAAGGCTGGTCGTGAGACTCTTATGAAGTCTGCACAGAATCTTTTCGCTAAGCTTTATGAACAGAATGGTCCTGGAGCTAATGCTGGAACAGGCACTGGTACTCCAGACTTCGGAAATGATGATACAGTTGTTGACGGTGATTTCAAGGAAGTATAATCCTTGCGAGGTGATTTAAGATGGCAGAAGAAAAGAGAGATTGTTATGAAGTCCTTGGCGTTGAAAGAAACGCCACGGACAATGACTTAAAAAAAGCATATAGAGTTCTCGCTAAGAAGTACCATCCTGATGCTAATCCTGGAGACACAGTAGCAGAAGAAAAATTCAAAGAGGCTACAGAGGCTTATACTATTCTTTCAGACAAAGAAAAGAGAGCTAAATACGATCAGTTTGGTTGGGCAGCATTTGATCCATCTGCTGGCGGCGGATCAGGATTCGAAGGTGGATTTGATTTTGCCGATATGGGAGATATCTTTGGAGATATTTTTGGAGATATGTTCGGTGGTGGAACAAGAACCCGTCAGAGCAACGGCCCTGTAAGAGGTGCTGATATTCGTACAACAGTAAGAGTTGCATTTGAAGAAGCTGTTTTTGGTACACAGACTGAAATTGAAATGCCACTTAAGGACGTATGTCCTGTATGTTCTGGAACAGGCGCACAGCCTGGGCATCCAGCCGAGACTTGTGGTAAGTGTGGAGGAAAGGGACAGGTTGTATTTACACAGCAGTCACTTTTCGGCATGGCTAGAACAGTTCAGACTTGTCCTGACTGTCAGGGAACAGGTAAGATCATAAGATATAAATGTTCAAACTGCGCTGGTTCTGGTTATGTTAAATCTAAGAAGAAGATTCAGATCAAGGTTCCAGCAGGTATTGATAATGGACAGAGTATCCGTCTTCGTGAGATGGGTGAGCCAGGAATCAATGGTGGTGAGAGAGGAGATCTTCTTGTTACTATCCTTGTTGATAAGCATCCGGTATTCCAGAGACAGGAATATGATATTTATACAACAGAGCCAGTAACATTTACGCAGGCTGCGCTTGGTGGTCATATCAGTATCAAGACTATTGATGGAGATATGACATATGAGATCAAGCCAGGTACACAGACTAATACAAAGATTAAGCTTAAGGGTAAGGGCGTTCCTACACTTCGTAATAAGAACGTTCGTGGTGATCAGTATGTAACACTTGTTGTACAGGTTCCTGATAATCTTACTGATGAGCAGAAGTCTATCCTTAATCAGTATGAAGCTGCAAGCACAGTAAATACACGCGCTACAACTGATTCTGCAGGTGGATTTAGTTTTGGAGATCATAAGAAAAAGAAAGGCTTCAGAAGATAAGCTTTATCTTATAATTTATTTAGAGGGAGTATGGAACTTTTTTCATGCTCCCTTTTTATTTAGGCTTTTTTATTTAGGCTGGTTAATAAGTAAGATATAGTGTTTTTTTTTTATAAGGTTGTAATAATTTTTTTTAGATGGTAAAATATTATTGGATTTTTTCGCCTTCTTTAATATTGTAAATGGGTTTAATTACAGGCACGAGAAAATTTTATGGAGAAAACTATACGGGAAAAGGAACATAATATCAGAAAAAAATTTATTAAAAAAGTTGAAAAGCGTGTGGGGCTGACAGGCTTAAAAACTAAGATAAAGACTATAAACATGCTGTTTGTATTCCTTATTATTGCTGGTATCATGGCAATCTATCTCAACTATCTTGAAAAAATGCTTTCTTA
>CAMKMR010000245.1 GCA_946413945.1 uncultured Lachnospiraceae bacterium
GTCAGCACTTCATCATTATCCATTCCCTTTGCCATAACATAAGCGCTGACTGTTGTAGGTGACGCCAGCATGATAAGGATTGCAATCAGCTCACTGGATGCAAAATTAAATTTAAAGGCCAGCGGCATAAATATAGCCGGCAAGGCCAGCAGCTTTATAAACGATGCCCCTACAGCCGTTTTAACGCGGCTTAGAGCCTCTTTCTTATTAAAGCCTCCACCAATGGCTATAAGAGCCATTGGAGTGGCTGTATGGCCTATATAATCAATCAGCCTCATAGGTATCGTAACTATCTTTATCTTATAGATTGCAAATGGCATCCCCAGGAGGATCCCTATAATGATCGGATTCTTTATAATATTAACAAACGCCTTCTTAATCGTCTTCTTTCGCTTCTCTTTCACATCTGGGGAAGCTTTTACTTCCTCACAGTCTTTAGTCTTCTTTCCCATATCCGCCGAAAAAGTAAGGATTATAACTGACAGCACATTAAAAAATGGTACCGCGGACATTATCATAAGTGGCGCCATCCCTGAGGAGCCACAGATATTCTCTACAAATGCCACCCCCAGTATCGCTGCACTCCCTCTTGCCGCTGCCTGACTAAATGCCCCTACCTGGCTCTTATCCTTAAGCACAAGATAAGAAAAAAGCCAGATCAAAAGGAACATGGCTATTGTTGTGAACATACAAAAAAGCACAAAGCTTCCCTTTGCCTGACTTAGGTTATTCATGGTCGCAATGTCCTTAAATAATAAAACCGGCAATGCGACCTTGAATACATATTTATTTACTACTGCTACAAAATTATCATTGATGATATTTAGTCTTTTTAAGATATATCCAACAAGTATAACAAGAAAAACCGGCAAAGTTACATTTACGCTAAAGATAAAGTTTTCCATTCTAAGTCTCCTTATATCATGCCACTTTATCTATTTCTCACTCAAACCCAGATTTGCTGTGCTTTCCTGTTTATCATTCACTTTCATCAGGATTGGTCGGAATTATCTCGTTTTCAGTGTTTGCAGCTTCAGTCTCTTCATCTGCTGCCTCTAATAGCTCATTATTTTTTTCATCTGCACTCTTAATAGCATTTTCATCTATCAAAGGGATCACTACCCTTGCAGTGAAATAATCTCCATCAATAGTGATTATAAGTTGGCCATTATGAAGTCTGATTATATTCTCAGATATTGAAAGTCCAAGTCCTGAACCCTCTGTATATCTTGATTTATCTCCACGTACAAATCTTTCCTTAAGCTCATCCGGAGAGATATTCAGCTTATCCCTACTGATATTCTTTATCGTAAAGACTGCCATATTTCCAAGTTTTGCAAGCTTGATATAAACTCTTGAATTAGATAAAGCATATTTATATGAGTTCTGGAAAAGGTTGCCCATTGCTCTAAACAGCCTTCTTCCGTCTGCATATATTATAACAGGTGTTTCAGGAATATCTATATCCAGCATAAGTTTTGCATCTTCAAATTTATCTTCGTACTCCCCGCATACCTGGATCAGGAACTCAGAAAGATCCAGAGGCTGTTTATCAAGTGAAATAGCCCCTGTACTCACCTTTGATGCTTCTATAAGGTCAAGTGTAAGGTTTTTAAGTCTCTGTGACTTATCATCAAGTATTTCGATATATTTTTTGATATTTTCATTATCTGTCTCTTCTCTCTTTAAAAGATCAATATAACTGATAATAGATGTAAGAGGCGTCTTAATATCGTGAGATACATTTGTTATAAGCTCTGCCTTAAGCTTTTCATCTCTTGTGGAAATATCTACTTTACTCTTAAGTACATCTCTTATCTTGTTTACTCCGTCTCCAAAAGCCTTCGCATCGGCTGTAAACTTCTTTGTATCAATAGTTACATCAAGATTACCCTCATCCAGCTTGCTGAATTCATTTAAGACATCCGAAAGCTGACTTTCATATATGATTTCTCTTATCAGCGCATAAAGATCAAAGATCACAACTACTGCCGAAAAGATCAAATCCCTTTTTAATTCTGCTTCACTGGCAAAGGCAATCGCTAAAACATTAAGGACAAATAAAAGCACTAACCTTATAATTACTCTCTTCTTTCCCTTAAGCTTTAAAGAAAGGCTTTTAACCATTTTAACGAAAGCTTTTATTATCTTTACAGAAAGCCAGCTGTTAAAGAACGTCTTTGTCTTTATCCTTCTGACAATAGATATATAGATCCATAAAATGATAGATACTATCATGCCCGTAGCCATAAAAAAGCTGAAGAGCAGCAGCCACTGATCATTTTGAATATTTACGCCATTCAGATATTTAAGGAAAACTCTCAGTATCAGCACCGGACCTACAATAACAAGACCTAAGATGACAAGCATTGCTTCCATATAGATCCTGTCAGATGAAAATGTTACCTGCTTAATATTTCCATCTTCGTCATATACTCTTCCAGTCAGTATAGTAAGTCCTATAATAGAAAAGAAAAGGATTATCCCAAATATTATAGATAAAGAAACCGGTTCGTGGATAGCTTTAACAAAATTAAATGAAAGCCTCATAACATCCACATCGATTCCATTTATGCTTTCCTCATATCCGGCAATTATCGGTACCATACCTAAAAGGAACTGAAAATTTTTTTCATTTTCTATATAGCTAACATCCTCATCAAATAAGGCATTTATCTCACATTGTTTTCCATTAGCGTCATAATAGAAACATTTTACTTTTTTTCCATCGTATTCAATATAAAAGTCATACTTACAATCAAGTAATTCCTTCTTAGCCATATCTATATTAGATACGGTCAGATTCTTTCCATCAGTGTTCGTTCCTTTGCCATTTTTTAAATATGCATAGTAAGCATAATTATAATCAGCTGATGTTAGATACAGATAATCATTGAATTTCTCAAAATCCGAATATTTAAGTGCTGCAAAAAAAGCAATCAGCTCACTGTCAAAATAAGGCGCACATAAGATCCTGCGCTTAACCTCATCCTGTTCCAGATAATAATCAACATTTTCAGAATTGACCGGTTCACCAAAAGCAAAAATATAATCATATGGAATATAGAGATATTTGTAGGTTTTAAGATTATCAAGGCTGATCGTTTTCATATAATAATTTGAAAATGTATCCAGGTAGCCATAATAAACAAAATAATTCTGAGAATCCTGAATATAAAGCTTATCAGTCTCGGATAGTTCCCAATACTGATTTAGCTTATTTAAAACTTCTTTCCTGTTGCTGTCGTATTCTAGTTCCTCATAATCCGGAACATACATATTCATAAGATTGATATAATCATCCACAGAGATTTTTATAAAGCCCGTCATTTCAGGAAATGCCATTATAGAGGATCCATCATCCATAAAGGCAGAATGGTAGACCTCATCGAGTCCCCAATATCCCCCAAAGCTGGTT
>CAMKMR010000246.1 GCA_946413945.1 uncultured Lachnospiraceae bacterium
CCTTTCTTTTCGCCATAGAAGCAATAAGAGCCTCTGTTTCTTTTTTGACAGAATCTTCCTCTAATGTAACAGGATGGAAAGTTACTACAGAAAAAGGCATCTTAGGATCAATGCCAAGATCCTCTCTAAGAAGCCCTTCCTCTATCTTTTCCTGATTTAAGATATTCTCAGTACTTAAAGCACCTACATTAAAGACTCTGTCCGGATCTTCCCCTAACTGTATTATCCTTTTTCTATAAACATCTGTACTAGGGAAATGAAGATAACTCATTTTGCTAAGTGCATGCCTTACGCAATCATCCACAGCCCCCTCTGTTACTTCTCCGCCATGAATATGAGCTATAGGTATTCTTTCATTCATCGCCGCTGCAGCGATTGCCAGCATTTCAGTCCTGTCTCCTAAGATCACTATCATATCAGGTCTTTCATCTCTGAAATACTCAGCAAAAGCCTTCATAGCATTAGCCATTGTAAGAGAAATATCATATGGACTATTGCCCTCTTCTAGAATAGGAATACATTTTTCAATCGGAAATGAATCTTCCTCTATAAACTTTACAGTCATTCCATGTTTTTCTGAAAGATGAGTTCCTGTAACTAAGAGTTTTAAATTAAGTTCCTCATCATCATTTATTCTTTTGATAAGGGGAGTTAAAATCCCATATTCTGCTCTTGTGGCAGTTATAACCGCTATATTTTTCATAATTCTATCAATTCATCTTCACTGAAATCTCTGACAGCCTTTGTCCCGATGACTTCCTTCCATTTCATAGCCGAAACTCCATTACCCGGTCTCTTTGTTGTTATATTTTCTTCAGAAAGGACTTCCCCTTTCTTTATATCCCTTGCTGCAACGATACTCTTTCTTGCTACAAGTCTGTTCTTAAGTTCTGATTCAGTTGGACATTTTTCACTCTTTCCCCTGATCAGTTCTATCTCTCTTACCCCTAAAACCAGCTCTTTTAACTCATCAGGTTCAAGACTTGCTTTATGATCAGGTCCAGGAAGTTCTCTATCTAATGTAAAATGTTTCTCAATAACGCAGGCTCCCATGGCTGCAGCTACAAGAGATACCTTGATTCCCTTTGTATGATCCGAATAACCTACAGGAACTTTAAACTCATCTCTTAATGTATTCATCTCATTAAGATTTGCCTCTTCGATAGGAGTAGGATAATTAGTTGTACAATGCAGGATCGTTATATCTGTAGTTCCAAACTCCTTTAAGGTATCAACTGCCTGTCTTACTTCATCTATAGTCGCCATGCCTGTAGACATTATTACAGGCTTTCCTGTTTTTGCAATCTCTACAAGATATGGATAGTTTGTTATCTCACCTGAAGGTATCTTCCATATATCCTGAAGTGGATCCAAAAATCTAACGCTTTCTATATCAAAAGCTGTAGAAAGAAATCTTATACCGATTTTCTTACAGTAAGCTGCCAGTTCTATAAATTCTTCCTTAGACAGCTGAAGTTTTTCCAACATATCCTTCTGAAATTCATCTTTTCCGGTATTTTTCTTTTGATATTCTGCCATAGGCGCAAAACGAGATACCAGTTTTGCAGCATCAAAAGTCTGGAATTTTACAATATCAACTCCAGCCTCCTTAGCTGTCTTTATAAGCTTTTTAGCCATATTTATATCGCCGTTATGGTTTACACCAGCTTCGGCAATGATTAAAACCTTATCCATTTTACTATTTGACCAGTCCGACACAGACACTGTCTTTTTCAACATCTCTAATGACAGTGGACCCCATCCCGACTACAGTCTTTCCTCCAATAATTATTCCCTGCATCAGCCTTGATCCAGCTCCGATAAAAACATCATCTTCCACGGTAACATTTCCACATAGTAATGCTCCAACTGAAACATGCGAAAAGTCCCCTATCTGACATTCATGTTCTATTATCGCTCCGGAATTAATGATAGCCATTCTGCCTACCTTAGCATCTGCATTTATTACTGCATTTTTCCCTACAAATGTTCCTTCCCCGATTTCAGCATGCTCTGAAACCACTGCTGAAGGGTCGATTATCTCTGGCAGTTTAAAACCGATTTCTTTTAATCTTTCAGTTATCTTTCTTCTTATAACAGTAGTCTTTATGCTCCCCACTGTTACAAAAGCTTCTTTGTATCCTGCTTTAAAAAGAAAGGGAAGTTCATCATCAGTTCCTGCAACCTTATGCCCAAGAACCATACTCCCCTTTTCTAATACAGGATCCGTTATGACAATTTCATCAAAACAATTCATTCTTTCTGCTGCATCAAGCACTGACTTACAGTGCCCTCCACCACCTACAAGAATTAATTTCCTTTTTTCTTCCATCTGACGAATCCTTTATTTTATCTCTCCAGACTTGACTCTTTCTTCCATTTTTTTCATTTCTTCAAACTGGCCCATATCAAGATATGAGTTTTCACTTATTGGATACATAGCAACCTTTTTATCCATCTTCATTAATTTTTCAGAAAGATCTGTCATATGGAAGAATGTATCATCAGGTATTTCCTCAATATATTCAGGATTAACAATATACATTCCTGTATTAATGAAATAAGAAAGCTGTGGCTTTTCTTCCATAGACGTTATTATGCCATCCTCTTTGGAATGAAGAACTCCATATGGGATAGTGATATTCTTAAGGGAAGAAACAAGAGTAAGATCATTAGCTTGTTCCTTATGATATTTGAGGATCTTATCGTAATCAGCCTCAATAAGGATATCACAGTTAGTAATGATGACCGGGCTATCAAACTTCTTTTTTATAAGTTTGATACTGCCTGCTGTTCCTAATGGCTTATCCTCTTCCACATAATGTATCTCATAAGGAGGGTTAAGTTCATTAAAGTATGATCGTATCATTTCCTTCTTATAGTTAACTGTAATATAAAACTCAGTTATGCCATAAGAATTAAATCTGTTCATTATCCTTTCAATAATAGGTATATCCCCGATAGGAATAAGCGGCTTTGGAAGGATCTTGGTAAAAGGATAAAGTCTGGTTCCTTTTCCACCTGCCATGATAACGCAAGGAATTCCCTTAAGCGAATCTGTTATCCTTGCCACTCTGTTCTTTTCTCCAGCAAATACAATATCCACAGGTTTCTTTCTATTATCAAGAACCGGGATACTGCTGATCTTATTCTTTTCTAAGACAGCCTCAGCATTTTCAGAATCTGCTTCAAAAAGATATCTTACATTAGTATTCATAAGATTCTTAGCTGTAGCACAAAGATCTCCTGTTTTGATTATCCATCTACGGATATCCCCATCTGTAAGACTGCCTGTTAAAGCGCCTTCTTCATCAACTATAAAAAGGATCCCCTTGGCATTCTTATCGATCATTTCCATAGCCTGAACTACGGAAATGTCAGCTGTTGCGAGATATTCATTAATATTATGATCTATCA
>CAMKMR010000247.1 GCA_946413945.1 uncultured Lachnospiraceae bacterium
CAAAGCCTCAAAACGGTCATCTGAAAGTCCAAGTTCTATCATTTCCAGATAAAAGTCCTCCATGCCCATACATCTTTCCAGACCTTCATCAACATTTGCTCCCAATTCTCTTAATTTCTCAATATTCATATTCCTGCATCCTCGATAAAAAGAATATTTATTATTTGATAAATCAAGATAATTATACACAATTTAGACGACAAAATGCGTTATTTTAGTTAAATTATATACTTTTTATAGATAGTTTTTATTTTGTTCTGATAGAATTTTCATATGGGAGGTCGAGGATATTTATGGCAAAACACAAAATTCTCATAGTCGATGATGAAAAGATATCTCTTCGTATGACACAGCATATTTTGTCCAGTGAATATGACACAGTCTGTGCAACAAATGGAAAGGATGCTATTGAAATATATAGAACAGAAAGACCGAATTTGGTTCTTTCTGATCTTAGAATGCCTGAAATTGACGGATTTGAGCTTCAGAAAAAACTTCAGGATATATATGGAAAACAAATCCCGTTTATGTTTATGACAGCTGATAAGGACGATGAGGCTGAAAGCAAAGGATTTGCCATCGGTGCGCTTGATTTTATCAGAAAGCCCTTCAGAGCTGATGTTTTGCTAAAGCGTGTATTTAATATCCTTCAAAATGTTGAGCAGATACAGGGACTTCAGAAGGCTGCCACAACAGATCCAATGACCGGCCTTCTCAATAAGGCATCATCCCAGGAAGAAATAGACCTTTTGGTTAAAACCACTCCCGGAGCTTTGATGATGATTGATCTTGACAGCTTTAAACCTGTCAACGATATATATGGCCATGCTATGGGAGATAAAGTACTTATCCGATTTGCGGAAATAATCCGCTCATCCATAAGAGCAACGGATATTGCGGGAAGAATTGGCGGGGATGAGTTTGTGGTTTTTTGCAAATCAATCCTTGATGAGGACGTTATTGCCGATAAGGCTGCATACATAAATGAACAGGTTCTTCTTTCCGCAAAAGAACTGATGGGACAAAGCATGAATATTCCTCTTGGGGCGTCAATCGGCTGTGCATTTGCGCCTGATGAAGGAGCTGATTTTGTAACTCTTTATAAAAAAGCAGATAAAGCATTATATTTTGTTAAGCAAAACGGTAAACATGGCTATAAGGTCTACAGGGAGGAAAAAGCGTCATCAGGCGATGAGGCAGATGAGGCGACTGCGCTTAAATATGCAATGACTCTTATGGCTGAAAGATCCCCGGGAAAAGGAGCATTTAATCTTCCTACATCGGATTTTAAAAAGATATATCATTTTCTGTCGAGAGTAGTGGGCAACTATCACAATACCATTCATGTAATACTCTACTCTGTTATTTCGACAAAAAAGGATGTGGATCAGGAGGAAGCAGCAAATGCTTTCGTTGAAGTTGTTCAGATGTCGTTAAGACAAAGTGATGTTATAACAAGATATGGAAGCAATCAGGTGATGATCCTTCTACTAAAAGCAGTTTCATCTGATTTGGAAATTGTCACGGAGAGGATAGCCATGAACTGGGAATCCAAAGACATCAGTGCTCTTTGCAAGATCACATATGAAACGAGTGAGTTAAAATAAAGTGCCAATTCATCACGAATTGGCACTTTCTACACATCTTTTTATGGCTTCAAGAATGGCAGTCTTGGTATAGGGTTTAGTAACATATTCATCAGCTCCGTGCTGGGCTGCTTCCCTGACTTTTTCGCTCTCGGAATTTGCGGAGAGCATTACAACTTTTGCCAAAGGGTCCAGGCTTTTGATAAGCCTTAGCAAATCTATGCCGTTAAGCTGAGGCATGGAAATGTCCAAAATGGTTATTAATGGTGATAAATCAAGGAATTTGTCATATCCTTCTTTGCCGTTTTCTGCTTCACCGACAACTTCGTAGCCTTCTATTTCGAGCATGTTTCTCAATAAATTCCGGTTAACAGGCGAGTCATCCACAATAAGTATTCCTGCCATTTGATTCCTCCAGCCGCTAAGGCCTCAACAGAATTAGAATTCTCTATTTATCATACCAGAAAAAGCGCCTCAAGCCCAAATAAATACTGAGTTTGGGCTATCAATGAAGATAGCTCAGAGCCTGGGGATTAAAGATCGTAGCTTCCCTGGATTTCGTCGTTAATGACGAAATATACTTTATTTTCATCGGGCTTAACGAACAGATCAAGCTTATTTATGGATGTAGGATCTCCACTCATGTCATACTGGAACACATTCTTTGCGTTTTGAATGAGGTCGTTGTAAGAAAGATCCTTGTCAGCATACTGAAGTGTAACGTTTGTCTTTGCTTCTGCTACAGCTACTTTCTTTGTTGTAGCAGCTTTAGCTATTGCTGCATTCTTGGTTACTGCTTCTTTAATCTTAGTAACAGCTGAAGTAACTTTCGTAGTCTTTTTTTCTGTACTTGCCTTTTTTGTAGTCTTTGCTTTGGCCATTTTACATGTACTCTCCTCTACTACTAAAACGGATTATAAACAACATGTTAATAATAGTCCCGTAATTTCCAAAATGCAAGAACCACAAAGCTTACCTATTTTTACCTAATACACAGATTGTATTTCTATTCTTTTCCTCCCCTTAAACAAAATGTGAATGAATTGTAACTGAATACTTATTTTTACATTAAAAATCTCCCGGCACTATATGAGTGTCGGGAGACTAGGTTAAAACTTATGCTATCAGCCCTCAATGGCTATCAGATTCTTTTCCGGGATCTTCTTTTCCAAGGCTTTCTTAGGAACTGTCAACGTAAGAACGCCGTGCCTGTAGGTTGCCTCGATATCGCCCTTCTCTACATTGTCTCCAATATAGAAGCTCCTTGTCATTGATCCTGCATATCTCTCCTGACGGATAAGTTTGCCCTTCTTGTTCTCGTCCTTATCAAGGCCCTTTGCTGCGCTGATGGTAAGATAACCGTTATCAAGTTCTACTGTTATCTCTTCCTTCTTGAAGCCCGGCAGGTCAACTGATACTTCGTAGTTATCATCCTTTTCCCTGATATCGGTCTTCATCATCCTGTTTGCTTTTCTTCCATAGAGCTTTCTCTCCATGTCGTCAAATTCCTTCATTGGGAATCCAAACAGATCGTCGATAAAATTCTCTTCAAAAATACTAGGTGCTAACATAATACATACCTCCTTTGCGTCAAAAACATTATCTATGTTAATGAGCAATGGGACGGAGGGTTTAGATCTTAGGAAAGTTAAGTCCTAACGGTCTTCTCTGTTCCTTTGTTCTACGAACACTATAACACTACAATTAGCACTCGTCAACAGAGAGTGCTAATTTGGATAAAAAAGTATTGTATCTCTTATTACAAATTTATCATTCCGGCACAAAAAAGAGGAATCCCTGCCTCTTAATCTAATACTGTTAATCCTT
>CAMKMR010000248.1 GCA_946413945.1 uncultured Lachnospiraceae bacterium
AACAAAATCTATATCAATAGTCGGTCTTCAAATTCCGACTTTTGACACCCACATCTATTTATAATATTATAAATAAAAAAATAAAAAACCGGGAAACCGGACCACATTCAAACAAAGTGGAGCAGGCCTAACCTGCTCCACAATTAAAAGAGAATTGAATATAAGGAGCGTAGATCATGGAATTTGCAATGAAAAAAAGAAAGTTCCATATGATAGCGAGTATTTTAATAGCGGCGGTTTTTTCGTTTTGTCGTTATGATAAGGGAGAAGGGCTATTAATATTATTGCTTAGTATGGCACTCGTGTTTTATCTGTTTTTAACTATTAGATCCAGCATAGGAACTATAAAGAAAGATTCGTATTTCCTATTGGGGATGATATTACTTTTAGGGTTGTCGAGTTTTATCACAGATAATAAAGATATACAAACAACTAATAATCTTGGAATATTTCTTCTTACATCTGTTACAGTTATTCATAATTATTATTTCGATAATAACTGGAGTCTTACAAAATATCTTGGAATGATAGTAAAATCATTTTTCAATATAATCCCTCTTACATTTCTTCCCGTTAAAGAATTTAGAGAATTAATAAATTATAAAAAGATAGAGCAAAATGGTGATAATGCAGCAGTTGCCAAAAAAGAAACAGGATATTATGTATTTGTTGGACTTGTGGCATCTATTCCAATAGTTTTAATCCTTGTTTTTTTACTTGCATCTGCGGATGCAGTTTTTGGAAAAATAGTAAGTACCATTTTTGTAGAGATCATTGATTTTAATATAACAAATGTTTTTCAGATCGTTGTTTTATTTCTGCTGGGTCTTGTTTTATCATATTCAGGCATCAGGGTTATGGAACAAAAACAAGTACCTGACTATGATGGGAAAAATAAATATTTTGAAGAAGTTATAGCAATAACAGTGCTTAGCGTTATCTCTATATTATATTTAGTATTTTCAGTAATACAGATCTTATATCTGTTCATTGGAGATTTCAGATTGCCAGAAGGATATACCTATGCCAAGTATGCGAGAGAGGGCTTTTTCCAGCTTTTGTTTGTCTGCCTCTTAAATCTTTTGATAGTTTTATTTGTGCTTAAACATTTTAGGCGTGGAATTATTACAAAGATACTTCTTACAGTTATTTCAGTCTGTACCTATATAATGATCGCCTCCAGTGCACTTAGAATGGGTATGTATGTATCAGAGTATAATCTTACCCGTCAAAGAGTAAAGGTGTTCTGGGCACTGGCAACATTAGCGATTATCTTTATATTTGTAGTTATCAATATCTATAAGGAAAATTTCAGATTATCAAGATGGGCTATGATAGCATTCTGCATTTGTTATCTTGTGCTTTCTTTTGGAAGGATGGATGCATTTATCGCCAGATATAATCTGAGTAAGCTTACTAATGAAGAGATGGAACTGTTAGATGCTTATGGGGAAGATTATATTTACTTTGAGGAGAATTATAAAAATAGAGAAAAAGAGTATCAGATGGAACTTTGGAAGAAGATGGATTATGATCTAGACGCGATGTATGATGAGTATGCAGAATTAAAAAGTATCCGGGAGCTTGTTTGGAGCCATAGATATGAATATACACTTTCTGCAGATGCGATTCCTGCACTTGAAGATACATCCCATATATTTGTTTTAAAATATAAGGATGAGAATTTTATTAAAAAGTATGGAATATCCGATCTTAGCTTCAGGCATCTTAATCTGTCGAAGATTATGGCAAGAAGATATATTGAAAACTAATATGTAAAATCTAACAGTGGATTTATAATAAAAACGTACCAGGTATATTTTGAAGGTTATGGCGTGAGCCGGGCCAAAGAAATATACCTGGTACGTTTATATGAATTTACGTCGGGATTCACGTTAGTTCTTTTTGCTTTGCCTTGTTTAAATTTAAGTCAAATGATATGATTGTTCTATGTTTTTTTGATGAATAGTAAATACTAAATGAAGTTTAACGATTATAGGGGGTAAATAGGGGGTAAATATGAATGAATCCATAAAGAACAAGCCCTTAACAGGATATCGTTTAAAGATATTATCTATCGGGGCATTTTTACTAATCTTATTTTTTCTGTCAGTAGCAGTGTGTTCAGCTGTCCTTATTAAAAAAATTGTAGAAAATGGGTTTGCGGATACATTTAAAAGTGACTGGCCGCTCCTTACAGCATTAATAATTATTGAAGCTCTTATCTTCTGGGCAGGTATCATTATGGTATATACCACATCAGTTCAGCTGGGAGTAAAACTTCGTTTTGTTGGAGTACTATGTGGCTGGATCCCTATAGTACATCTTTTCGTATTATTTAAGATAATCAAAGTTACAACAGCAGAAGCTCATTTTGAAAAGAAAAAACTTAAACTTAATGAAAAAAGAAAACTTCAGCAGATCTGTAAAACAAGATATCCAATTTTAATGGTTCATGGAGTTTTTTTCAGAGATTTTAAGTATTTTAATTACTGGGGCAGGATCCCGGAGGAGCTGGAAAAAAATGGAGCACGCGTGTTTTATGGAAATCATCAGTCAGCAGCTTCAGTTGTTAACAGTGCAAAGGAACTTGCGGCAAGGATAAATGAAATCGTGGATTCTACAGGATGCGGCAGGGTTAATATTATAGCTCATTCCAAAGGAGGCTTAGATATTAAGACTGCGGTAAGCTGCCTTGGCATAGCAGATAAGGTAGCATCGATAATAACAGTAAATACTCCACATCGAGGCTGTGAATTTGCTGAATATTTATTAAATAAAGCACCAGCAGGTTTTAAAGAGAAAGTTGCAAACAGTTATAACAGCGCTCTTCGTAAATTAGGAGATACAGATCCGGATTTTATTGCAGCTGTTACAGATCTTACAGCATCAGGTTGTAAAAAAATCTGGGATATGACAGCGGGATTTGATTTTAAAGGGCATGGAATTTATACAAAGAGTATAGGTTCATGTATGAAACAGGCAGGAAGCGGTGCATTTCCACTTAATATGAGTTATATGTTCGTAAAATTATTTGACGGAAGAAATGATGGTTTAGTTGGGGAAAAATCATTCCCATGGGGAGATGAATATATCTTCCTTGAAAATAAAAAGAAGAGAGGAATATCTCATGGAGATATGATCGACCTTAATAGAGAAAATATCCCAGGTTTTGATGTAAGGGAATTTTTTATTGATATAGTTGCAGACCTGAAAAATAAAGGATTATAAGATATAAGTCAGGTTGAGGTGACAATGAAAAGGAAAATCAGTGAGTGGTAATATAGTGAGGTAAAAATGTGCAGGGTTCTTATTGTAGAAGATGATAAAGAAATAAGGGAATTACTTGGAAAATTTCTGTCGCAAAATGGCTGTTTGATCAAAGAAGCAAGAGATGGTTCT
>CAMKMR010000249.1 GCA_946413945.1 uncultured Lachnospiraceae bacterium
AAAGTATTTTCTTTTCCTAATTCATATTGTATTTGTCTTAAGGCTTCGATAAATGGACATGATTCAATATCACCAACAGTTCCACCTATTTCAGTTATTACGATATCAGCTTTACTGGAATGTCCTGCTTCGAATACTTTATTTTTTATTTCATTTGTTATATGAGGTATCATTTGAACTGTAGATCCAAGATATTCTCCACGTCTTTCTTTTTCAATTACTGAACTAAATATTTTTCCACTTGTAATATTTGAAGTATAATTTAATTCTTCATCAATAAATCTTTCATAATGACCTAAATCTAAATCTGTTTCACAGCCATCTGCTGTTACAAATACTTCACCATGTTGAATAGGTGACATGGTTCCTGGATCTACATTGATATATGGGTCTAATTTCTGTGATGCTACTTTAAGTCCTCTTGCCTTTAACAGTCTTCCCAGTGATGCTGCTGTAATTCCTTTTCCGAGTCCTGATACGACTCCTCCTGTAACAAAAATATATTTTGTCATATTGATTGGTTCCTCCAAATATATATAAAATTTATTTTTTCCGTAGCACATCTCGCGAACTTTCTACCGCGACACATCTCGCCAAGGGCATATATCTGCCACGACCTACTCTTTCTTCCGCGACACATCTCGCGAACTTTTTGTTCGCTCGATGATGCGGTCTCGCCAAGGGCATATATCTGCTTCCAGCAGATATATTAACTACATAAGCAGTCCTTTTCATATAAATATGAAGGACTGCTTATGTAGTTAATATATGCTCCGCATATATGACTTTGGCTCGACTTCGCACAAAAAAAGGCAAAGAGGTCCTTGATTTTACGAAAGACCTCTTTGCCTTTTTACTCGCCTATTCTACTCCTGTGTCATATCACTGTCAATAATTTTTTTAATTTTTGTTAACCTTTATTACACACCCACTTATTATAAATTCAGTCTTGCCTTACAAGTTAGTCTTATATACTTTTTCAAAAAAAACCTGTTTTCTTAATATGAAAACAGGCTTTTTTTAAATCTATTTACTTAAAGACTTTCCCTCTCCCAAAATCTTAGTCTACGCTAAAAAGTAATTTTGCATATGAAGGATATGGCCAATTCTTCTCTGGAACATTCTTTTCAGCATCATCTGCTGGAGCTCTGAGTTCATCCATAAGAGGAAGAACTTTATCTCTTATTGCTTCTGACTGAGCCTTGATATCTTCTATCTTTGAAACTTCATCGATAGTAGCAGCTAATTCATCAGCCTTCTCTGAGATAAGATCAATATCTTTAGAAAGAATATCGATAACCTTTGACTCATACTTACCTGCTCCAAGACCAAGTCCCTTCTTTACAGACTCAGTATTTATAAGTGATGACTCATAATCATAAATTGCAGGAAGGATGTTCTTTGTAGCCATATCAACCATTGTTCTTGCTTCGATTATGATTGTCTTGTTGTAGTTATCAAGCAAGATTTCTTCTCTTGACTCAAGCTCACTTGCCATATAAACCTTAAGGCCTGTAAGCATATCCATGTTCTTCTTATCTGTAAGATGAGGAAGTGCATCTGGAGTTGTTCTGTAATTTGAAAGGCCACGCTTTGCAGCTTCTTCAAGCCATGAATCATCATATCCATTTCCGTCAAAAATGATCCTCTTATGTTCCTTGATTGTCTTCTGGATAAGTTTATGAAGCTCACTTTCAAAATCAGTAGCATTTTCAAGGATATCTGCATACTTCTGAAGTACGCTTGCAACTGCTGCATTAAGCATGATGTTTGCACATGCGATTGAATTCTGGCTGCCGAGCATTCTGAACTCGAACTTGTTACCTGTGAATGCAAATGGTGATGTTCTGTTACGGTCTGTTGAATCGCGCTTAAATAATGGAAGAACGTCAACGCCAAGTTTCATAGGCTTCTTAGCACCTCCACCGTAAGGTGCATCTTCTTCAATTGCCTTAAGAACTCCTGTAAGTTCATCTCCAAGGAACATTGAAACAACTGCTGGAGGTGCTTCGTTAGCACCAAGTCTATGATCATTTCCGGCAGTAGCAACAGTAATTCTAAGAAGATCCTGATATTCATCAACAGCTTCGATAACTGCTACAAGGAATGTAAGGAACTGAGCATTTTCATATGGTGTCTCACCAGGTGAAAGAAGATTTACACCTGTGTCTGTAGCCATTGACCAGTTATTGTGCTTACCAGATCCATTTACGCCTTCAAATGGCTTCTCGTGAAGGAGACATACAAGGTCATGCTTAAGCGCAACCTTCTGCATGATCTCCATTGTAAGCTGGTTCTGATCTGTAGCAAGGTTTGTTGAAGAATAGATTGGAGCAAGCTCATGCTGTGCAGGAGCAACTTCATTATGCTCTGTCTTTGCAAAGATTCCCAACTTCCAAAGTTCTTCATTTAAATCTTCCATGTAATTTGTAACTCTTGTTGGGATTACACCGAAGTAATGATCTGAAAGTTCCTGTCCCTTAGGTGCTGGAGCTCCGAAAAGTGTACGGCCTGCAAACTTAAGGTCAGGTCTCTGGTCATATAACTTCTTATCTACAAGGAAATATTCCTGCTCAGGTCCAACAGATGTACGAACACACTTTACATCTTCATTCCCGAAAAGCTTTATAACTCTGAGTGCCTGCTTATTAAGTGCTTCCATTGATCTAAGAAGTGGAGTCTTCTTATCAAGAGCCTGTCCGCCGTATGAACAGAAGGCTGTTGGAATGCATAAAGAATTTCCTTTGATAAAAGCATAAGATGTTGGATCCCATGCTGTATAGCCTCTTGCTTCAAATGTTGCTCTAAGTCCACCTGATGGGAATGATGAAGCATCCGGCTCACCTTTGATAAGTTCCTTACCTGAGAACTCCATGATGACTCTTCCATCTGCACCTGGTGTGATAAAGCTGTCATGCTTTTCAGCTGTGATTCCTGTCATAGGCTGGAACCAATGTGTATAATGTGTAGCTCCTTTTGAGATAGCCCACTCTTTCATAGCCTGAGCAACTTCATTTGCAAGGCTGATATCAAGCTTTGCGCCCTCATCGATTGTCTTTCTGAGTGAAGCATAAGCCTCTGGTGAAAGGCAACCCTTCATTGTTCTGTCATCGAAAACAAGTGTTCCGAAATACTCTGGTACTGAACTCATGATATATATCCTCCTAATTAATTATCTTACTTAAAATAATGAATCGTCTATACTCGACTCGATGTCGCTTCTCATCTCGCCCTCTCTTCGTGTCGGCTCGATCACGCTTCGCATCTCGCCTTCCCTTCGCGTCGGCTCGATGTCGGATATTCGTCAAATGTCATTTGACGAATATCCTTCCCCTTGACCTAAAATGTAATAATTTGCATGCAAGCATGCATTATTACATTTTAGG
>CAMKMR010000250.1 GCA_946413945.1 uncultured Lachnospiraceae bacterium
TCCTGGAACAGGAGTGATAAGTCCGGCAACCTTGCTGACTGATTCAAAATCACAGTCGCCGCAAAGCTTTTTTCCTTCAAGTCTATGAATTCCAACATCAATAACAGTAGCACCCTCTTTAACGTAAGATTCATCGATCATCTTAGGCTTACCAATAGCCACAACTAAGATATCCGCTTCTTTACAGATAGCCTTGATATCCTTTGTATGAGAATGACAAACGGTGACAGTGGCATTTTCACGAAGGAGCAGCATAGACATAGGCTTACCAACGATATTGCTTCTTCCGATAACAACAGCGCGACTTCCGTCAAGATTTACATTGCTTCTCTTTAAAAGCTGGATAACGCCGGCTGGTGTACAGGAAACAAAGCCCCTCTCACCAATAGAAAGTCGCCCAACAGATTCAGGATGAAAGCCATCAACATCCTTATCAGGAGATATTGCTTTTATAACTTCATCTTCATTAAGTCCCTTTGGAAGTGGGAGCTGGACTAATATGCCATCAACTGAATCATCCTTATTAAGCTTATCAATAAGGGCGAGGAGTTCTTCCTGGCTTGTTGTTTCGGGAAGTTCATAAGAGATGGATCTTATCCCTGTAAATTCACATGCCTTCTTTTTATTTTCTACATAAACCTGAGAAGCAGGATCCTGTCCTACAAGAACAACTGCAAGACATACTTCAATTCCCTCATTTTTTAAAGCAGCAACTTTTTCCTTTACTTCTTCCTTAATATCTATAGAAATCTGCTTTCCATCAATCAAATTTGCCATTATTCTTTTGATCCTTTCTTAGAAAAGTCCAACAGTGTTTCCATTCTCATCAATATCTATAACTTCTGCCGCAGGTTTCTTTGGAAGACCTGGCATAGTCATGATAGAACCAGCAATAGCTACTACGAAACCAGCTCCTGCTGACATATATACTTCTCTTATTTCAACTGTAAATCCTTCAGGTCTGCCAAGCTTCTTAGGATCATCAGAAAGAGAATACTGAGTCTTAGCCATACATACCGGTGTATCTGTGTATCCCATTTCTTCAATCTTCTTAATAGCTCTATCAGCTTCAGCTGAATAACTAACATCAGCAGCGCCATAGATTTCAGTTGCGATAGTCTTAATCTTTTCCTTAATTGGAAGTTCTGCTGAGTAAAGTGGATGGTACTCTGACTTCTTTGTTTCAAGAGTCTCAAGAACTGCTTTAGCAAGTGGGATTCCACCTTCTCCACCCTTTGCCCATACTTCAGAAACAGTAAGTTCTACACCACGCTCAGCACAGTACTGTCTGATGTAATCAATCTCAGCATCAGTATCAGAAACGAATTTATTAAGTGTTACAACTACAGGAAGGCCATATTTCTGTAAGTTTTCAATATGCTTTCCTAAATTGCAGATACCCTTTGAAAGAGCATCAATATTTTCATTATTAAGTTCATCCTTAGCAACACCGCCATTATATTTAAGCGCACGAACTGTTGCAACAAGGACAGCCATATCAGGACGAAGTCCAGCCATACGGCATTTAATATCAAGGAACTTTTCAGCACCAAGATCAGCACCAAAACCTGCTTCAGTTACAACATAGTCTGCAACCTTAAGAGCAGTCTTTGTAGCACGTACAGAGTTACATCCATGAGCAATATTTGCAAATGGTCCGCCGTGTACTATAGCAGGATTATTTTCAAGAGTCTGGATTATATTTGGTCTTATAGCATCCTTAAGAAGAACTGTCATAGCTCCAACGCAGTTAAGGTCTGAAGCAAAGATAGGCTTATTATCATAGTTATAAGCAACAATGATCTTTCCAAGACGAGCTTTAAGATCATCAAGATCAGATGCAAGGCAGAGAATCGCCATAACTTCAGATGCCACTGTAATGATAAAATGATCCTCACGTACGACGCCATCAAGCCTCTTACCCTGACCAATAGTAATATTTCTAAGAGCTCTGTCATTCATATCAAGACAACGCTTGATAACGATCCTCTTTGGATCGATACGAAGAAGATTGCCCTGCATAAGATGATTATCAAGGCAAGCACAAAGAAGATTGTTAGCAGATGTGATAGCATGGAAATCGCCTGTAAAATGAAGATTTAACTTTTCCATAGGAACAACCTGAGCATATCCGCCACCTGCGGCACCACCTTTTATACCAAAACATGGGCCAAGTGAAGGCTCTCTAAGAGCAACGATAGAATTCTTACCAAGCTTTCTTAAAGCATCTCCAAGACCAATAGTAACAGTTGTCTTTCCTTCCCCGGCTGGAGTAGGGTTAATAGCAGTAACAAGTATAAGTTTACCAGAAGGATTATCTTCGACTTTTTTCATAAAATCATCGGAGAACTTCGCCATATGTTTTCCATAAAGTTCAAGATCATCTTCAGAGCAGCCGATTTTCTCAGCAATCACCCTAATATCCTTCATATCTGCCTTCTCAGCAATCTCAATATCTGTCAGCATTAATCTTACCTCACTTCTTTTTTCTATTTTATCTGGATAGATCCAGACATTAACTAAATCATTGTAGTGAATCATAAATCCTGAAGCAACTAATAAGTGTTAATAGTAAAATGATTATCACTACTTTTCGTAATGCATTGTAACACGTCTTGTTATTTCACACTATACTTTTCCTCAAATTCAGTCATAGTCATAAGAACTCTTCTAGGTTTTGTACCTTCCTCTTCTCCTACGACTCCAGCTTCACAGAGCTGATCCATGATCCTGGCTGCTCTGTTAAAGCCTATCCTGAACATTCTCTGAAGGTTTCCAATGGATGCTTTATCTTTTTCTATAACAAGTTTTGCCGCATCTTCAAAGAGCTCATCATATCTGTTATCATCTTGATTATCGCCGGAATCTGATGATAATGATTGGCTTGAATTCTCTATCGAATCCGAAATAGCACTGTCATATCCATTTCCTTCAAAATTATTTTTAATAAAGTCTGTTACAGAATTTATCTCATCATCTGAGACAAATGCCCCCTGTACTCTGACAGGTTTTGAATAACCTGTTGGATAATATAACATATCTCCATGACCTAAAAGCTTTTCAGCTCCCACCATGTCTATTATAGTTCTTGAATCAACTCCTGATGAAACAGAAAAGGCAATACGGCTTGGTACATTTGCCTTAATAAGACCTGTTATTACATCAACTGAAGGTCTCTGAGTTGCAATGATAAGATGGATTCCTGCAGCACGGGCAAGCTGTGAGAGACGAACTATAGAATCTTCAACTTCTCCATGAGCTACCATCATAAGATCCGCTAACTCATCTACTATTACAACTATAAGCGGCATCTTACGTGCCTCGTCCCCAAGGTCATTTACAAACTCTTCAGGATTTTCTTCAAGTTTTTTATTATATCCTTCA
>CAMKMR010000251.1 GCA_946413945.1 uncultured Lachnospiraceae bacterium
AAAAATAAAATATTTTAAAAATTTTACTTGCAATGGCTTGCAATTTTTGTTAATATAACTTTTGTTGCGAGCCTGTAAAGGCAATATATGTAAAGTATAAGGAGGTGCCGGAACATGGCTAAGTGTTATTATTGCGAAAAAGCTACTCATTTTGGAAACAATGTGAGTCATTCTCATAGAAGATCTAACAGAATCTGGAATGCTAACATCAAGAGAGTTAAAGCTACAGTCGAAGGAACACCTAAGACTATCTATGTATGCACATCTTGCTTAAGATCAGGTAAGGTCGAGAGAGCATAGTCTGATTCAAATAGGTCGTACAAAAAAAGGAATCTAGAAGCTTATCTAAGCTTTAGGATTCCTTTTTTGTTGTTTTTATTTTAAATTCGGATATAATTAAAGCATCAGTGTTTAATATGTAAAATTAAGAATCGGGAGGTTTTAAAAAGTGGCGGGTTTTACAAATGATAATGGTGTTATTTCTATAGATACAGATGTTATTGCAGCTTATGCGGGGCATGCAGCACTCGATTGCTTCGGGATTGTTGGTATGGCCACTATCTCAATGAGAGATGGACTTGCCAAGCTTCTTAAGGGCGATAGTGTTGCCCGTGGTGTAAATGTTACTATCAATGAAGATAACGAATTAAATATTGATTTTCATATAATCGTTTCTTATGGAGTCTGTATTAAGACTGTAGCAACTAATCTTATAAACACAGTTAAATATCAGGTGGAAGATTATACAGAAATGAAGATTAAAGCCATCAACGTATTTGTTGAAGGAGTCAGGGTTATCGATTAATAGAATGACTGAATGCTGCAGATATTGATCTGTAGAAAGAATAATCGTAAGAATGACAGATTTCTTTAGATACTTATCGGTTATAATTTGTGAAGTGATAAATGGAGGAAATTTTTATCAATGGAAAATGTTAGTGCAGAAAAGCTGAGCCAGCTATTTCTTTCAGGCGCTTACAATTTAAGTAATAATAAGGAATATATAAATGAACTTAATGTTTTTCCGGTTCCTGATGGAGATACCGGAACTAATATGACTCTTACTATAATGGCAGCTGCAACAGAGCTTGCTAAGCTTCCTGAAAAAAATTTAGATAATATAACTGCAGCTATATCCAGCGGTTCCCTTAAAGGAGCAAGAGGTAATTCCGGAGTTATTCTTTCTCAGCTTATCAGAGGCTTCTGCAAAGATATAAAGGGAAGAAAAGAACTTACTGTAGTAGATCTTGCTTCTGCTTTTATTCGTGGTACAGAAACTGCCTATAAGGCTGTTATGAAGCCAAAGGAAGGTACGATCCTTACTGTAGCTAAGGGAATATCAACTAAAGCATCTGAATTAGTAGAAGAAGACCCTGAAATGGATATTGTTTCATTTGCTGATCAGATCATAGAGTATGGAGATAAGGTGCTCCTTAATACACCTGAGATGCTTCCTGTTTTAAAGGAAGCTGGCGTTGTAGACTCAGGCGGACAGGGACTTATGGAATTCCTAAAAGGTGCAGTTGCTGCTCTTAAAGGAAATCCTATCAGTCTAAATGAATACGACCAGTCTATAAATTCATCAAAAAATATTACAAACGATAATGTATCTAACGAAAAGAAAAGCATTTCTGAAATTTCTACAGCAGATATAAAATATATTTACTGCACAGAATTTATAATAATGCTTAAAGAAGAGCTTCCTTTAGAAGAAGTAGAAAAGATTAAAGAATATTTACTTTCGATAGGAGACTCGCTTGTATGCGTTGCTGATACAGATCTTGTAAAGATTCATGTTCATACAAATCATCCTGGACTTGCATTTGAGATGGCTCTTAAATATGGAGAGCTTACACGAATGAAGATCGATAATATGAAAGAAGAACATAATGAGCGGATCTTTAATGAGGAAAACGCTGCAGCTAAAAACGTAAGCGAAGATAAGAGTGAAGTTGTTGGTAAAGATAATAGTGAAGCTTCTGAAGAAGAAGCAGCAGAGAAAAAAGACTTTGGTTTTGTTCAAGTCGCTGCAGGAGAAGGTCTTTGCCAGATTTTAAGAGAAATCGGTGTTGATCAGGTTATATCAGGCGGCCAGACTATGAATCCTAGTACGGAAGATATTCTTACTGCTGTAAATAAGGTAAATGCAGAAACTGTTTTTGTATTCCCTAATAATAAAAATATAATTCTTGCTGCAGAGCAGGCGGCTCTTCTTTCAAATAATAAGAAGGTCATTGTGATACCTTCTAAGACTGTTCCTGAAGGAATAACTGCAATGCTTAGTTTCTCAGATGATATGTCAGCAGAAGAAAATAAAGAGGAATTAACTGCTGCATTAGAAAATGTAAAGACTGGGGAAGTAACATTTTCAGTAAGAGATACAGTTATTGATGGAAAGAGCATTAAAAAGGGCAATATCATGGGCATAGGTGAAAATGGTATTGCTGTTGTTTCTGAAGAAATAGATGGGGCGGCTCTTTTACTTGTTGATTATTTGGTTGATGATGAGACTGGCCTTGTGACAATCTATTACGGTGCAGACAGGACAAAAGAAGAGGCTGAAAGCCTTGGAGATATTATCAGTAACAAATATGAAGATATTGAGGTTGAAATCCATGACGGAGGCCAGCCTGTATATTATTATCTGATCAGTGTGGAGTAAATGATGAGACAGGAAGATTCTATTAAGGTTATCAAAGGAATAGGTGAAAAATCTGCTGAAAGTTTTGCTAAGCTGGGAATCTTTACTGTTAAAGATCTTATTTTTACATTTCCCAGGGATTATGTCAGATACTTAGAGCCTGTTTTGATTAAAGAGGCGGGAGAAGGGCAAAGGGTTTCTATCTTTGCTAAAGTAATTTCAAATGTGGATGTTTTTAAGGGAGGGAGATATACGATTACCTCCCTTTCTGTAGCGGATTCTTCAGGCTCCGTAAGGCTTGTTTTTTATAACAGTCCTTTTCTTAGAAGTACATTCCATAAAGGTGATGAATTTGTTTTCGTGGGCGCTATCAAAATGAAAGCTTCCGTAAGGACTATGGAAATGCCTGAACATTATCCGATCTATAAATATAAGACTATGCTTACTGCGATGCAGCCGGTATATTCTCTTACAAAGGGAATTTCCAATAACGCTTTTAAGAAAGCGATACTTGGGGCAAAAGAGGCATTTTCATCTGTTGAAGATTATCTGCCCGAGCATATTGTTAAGGAATACAAGCTCTTTAATGAGAAGGAAGCGATAAGTGAGATCCATTTTCCTAAGGATGAAGAGACTCTTAAAAATGGAATCCGCCGCCTTGCTTTTGATGAGTTCCTTAAGTTCTTATTAGATGTGAAGGAAATGAGGAAGCAGAGCCTTGATCTAAATTCTAATTATGTT
>CAMKMR010000252.1 GCA_946413945.1 uncultured Lachnospiraceae bacterium
TTCCTATTATCGACGCGGGAGTTAAGATTGAAGAGGGATATGATGTTTATGAAGAAGGCGTAAAAGGAGACTATTTCTGTAAAAAAGAAAATGGAGAAAACCTGGTGGCGGCTGTTTGGCCGGGGCAGGTACATTTTCCAGATTTCCTTAAAGATAGCGCCAGAGAATGGTTTGGAAATAAGTACAAAGTGCTGATGGATCAGGGAATTGACGGCTTCTGGAATGATATGAATGAGCCGGCGATATTTTATACAGAGGATCATCTTGCGGAAGTTTTTGAGAAGCTGGATGACTATAAAGGGAAAAATCTGGATATCTGGTCGTTCTTTAAATTCAAAGATCTGGTAGGGTCGATTGCTAATAATGCTGAGGATTATCGCAGATTCTATCATGAGTATAAGGGTCAGAAAATACGTCACGATAAAGTTCATAATCTTTATGGTTATAATATGACAAAGGCTGCGGGAGAGGCATTTGAAAGACTTAGCCCAAATAAGAGAATACTTATGTTTTCACGCTCAAGTTATATTGGAATGCATAGATATGGCGGAGTTTGGTGTGGAGATAATCAGTCCTGGTGGTCACATTTATTGTTGAATATTCAGCAGATGCCGGCTTTATCTATGTGTGGATTCCTTTATTCCGGCGCGGATATTGGAGGATTTGGAGCAGACACCACAGAAGACCTCTTGCTTAGATGGACGGCATTTGGTATATTTACGCCACTTTTCCGTAATCATTCGGCGTTAGGAACCAGAGAGCAGGAAATGTATCAGTTCCCTAGCTGTGACATTTTCAAGAATCTAGTGGAACTTCGCTATGCTTTGATCCCATATCTTTATTCTGAATTTATGAAGGCGGTTCTCGAGGAGAAAATGCTTTTTAAGCCACTTGGTTTTGAGTACTTAGATGAGAGAAGTGCTGAGGTGGAAGACCAGTTATTACTGGGGGACAGCCTTATGCTGGCGCCGGTTTATAAGCAGAATGCCGGTGGCAGAATGGTTTACTTGCCGGAGGACATGAAAATGGTACGTTTCAGGGCATGGAATGATTATGATGAGGAAGTTCTTACTCAGGGTGACCATTATGTTAAGGCGGGCTTAGATGAAGTATTGGTATTTATAAGAAAGGGCAAGGTACTTCCGCTGGCAGATATTGAAAGAAGCAGAAATGCTAATAATAATTCAAATGTATCTGTGGCATATTCTGGACTTCGTTCAGGAGACGTAAGTGTTACGGATTTAAAATATATTTGTTATGAAGCAGCTGCTGAGGATTATAGACTCTATACTGATGATGGTGTGAGTCGATTATAAGTTAACATAAAAATGGACCTAGGGGACTGTCCCCTAGAGTCCACTTTTATGTTAACTGGAGGCGGGGAGAAGGATATGGCATATAATGAATCTATTAAAAATTTCAACCGAATAAGAGAGTATATGCGGGAGTTTTATGTTTATGGCTTTAAGAACCGCAATGAATATAATAATAAGAGCCAAAGGTCTTATGATGATGAGAGACGAAGAATGGAGAGCTGGCTTGGAGATTATATGCAGTTCAGACAGACTAAAGAAGGAAAAAATGTATTTCTTTCTATTGATAGCCGCACTTTAGGGCATAATCCACTGTACAATGCCTGGAAAACCAAGAGTTTTACTGATAGGGATATTACTCTGCATTTCATTTTGATGGATATTCTTGCAGACCACGAGGATTTAACTCTTAGCCAGATTGAGGAAAAAATTGATGATTATCTTTCAATCTTTCAGGAAGCAAAGACATTTGATGAATCCACAATAAGAAAAAAGCTCAAGGAATATCAGGAACAGGGGCTTATAGAAACCTCAAAAATCGGAAAGATCATGTATTATAAAAGGGCCAAGACATGCCCTAATCTGGATCAGACTTCGTTGGAGTTTTTCTCGGAAATATTTCCTTGCGGGGTGATAGGATCATTTTTGTTGGATAAGTATGACAAAAATGAGGCAATCTTTAGCTTTAAGCATCATTATATAACCGGGGCAATGGATAGCGAAATTCTGTATAACCTATTTCTTGCTATCAGTAATAAGAGCTGGGTTACTATCAAGGGCTGGAATCGTAGGAAGGACCGGGAACGTGAGCAGGAGATCCTGCCGTTAAAGATAATGATCAGTGCCCAGAGTGGAAGGCAATATGTTATGGCTGCTTCACATGCGGGGAAAATCTCCAGCTTCAGGCTTGACAATATCATTTCTGTAAAAATAGGAAAATGTTGCGATTCATTTGATGAGTTAAGAGATGAATTATCCAGGATGCAAAGTCATATGTGGGGCGTTAGTACTCAGACAAACTCAAGGATCAGTTACAAAAGAAGAAAAAAAGCTGCTACAGATAATCGCAAAGATCTAAATACCCCATGCAACGAAAATTCCGTAGATGATAAAAATGAATCTTCATATGCTCAGGAGAATTTAGAGCATGTTGAATTCACAATACATTATGCCGATTATGAAAGCTATATCGAGAAGAGGCTTGAAAGAGAAAAGCGCTGCGGAAATGTAACTAAGCTCGATAAGAATACCAGCCGTTTTTCAGCTGATATCTATGATGCGAGTGAGCTGATCCCATGGATAAGGACATTTATCTGCAGGATAACAGAGATACATTTTTCAAATCGGACTTTGGAAAATATGTTTAAAAAAGATATAGAGTCCATGTATCGACTTTATGGGATAGAAGAAGATGCCAAAGACGTGCAGTAAAACGCGGTGCGGATACATGAGATAGAAGAAGATGCCAAAGACGTGCAGTAAAACGAGGTGCAAATACTTGGGATAGAAGGAGATGAATAATGATCTTCAGTGAATTATACAGTGCATATTATAAGACAATAGCGATGATAATCAGGCGAGCGATAGATCATCCGCTGGATAAAAATGAGATAAGGAATATAGTGGAGAAAAATGCATTTCAGGAAAGCCTTCTTTATGTGGAGTCCGCTATCCTGGATGAGAAATGGCAGCTGATCACGTCAGATGGAAATACACCTATTAGAAATGTTCCTGATATGCCTCTGACTTTGTTGGAAAAGCGATGGATAAAAGCTGTAATGCTTGATCCAAGGGTGAGACTTTTTTTGGATGATACATTTGATCTCCCGGATGTAGAGCCTTTGTTTACACCGGAAGATTATCTTGTTTTTGATAAGTATAATGATGGTGATGATTTTCACGACGAGAATTATATAAAGAATTTTCGAATGATACTTGACGCCATTAAAAATGAATCGCCTCTCGTTATAGAGACAGAAAACAGACGAGGGAAAATTCTTTCAAAGCTAGTGATTCCCAGATTCCTTGAGTATTCTGAGAAGGATGATGAATTCCGT
>CAMKMR010000253.1 GCA_946413945.1 uncultured Lachnospiraceae bacterium
TCTGACTTTTCCCATAGTCCCTCAGTCAATTTCTTTGCGATTAATCCGACGTTTGTCACTGTCACTCAGCCGATTTCATCACGCTCACTCTACAACTGGCGGTGCCTTAACTGTATCTTCAGAAATGAGGCAGCTATCCACCGGTTCCATAGTTTCAGGCAATAGTGAATAAATGATATCGTCTTCTCCTACTCCATAATTTAAAAAGTATTGCATATATGACATGTTCTTTGCCGTATAAAGGATAAGATCCATATGCTTTTCCCTTAATTCGTTAAGATCATCGGTGCTTTCTCCCGGAACAACAGGAGTAACCAATTCCTGATCTGCAAACTTCTGCCTTACTTCAAGCGCGGACAAAGGAACATTTTCCTCACCGATCCAATAAATATCGTTAGTCGTGTCCAACATGATCCATTTCTTATAATTGCTGTCCCAGATTTCATTTACAACATGGCATTCGCCATCATAAATTGAAAATGGATTTATCCAAAGTTTACGCGAATATATTCCCAGCGCCAGATATTCTTCATTCATGATCTGAGCCTTAGCCCTGCAGTGAATGCCATGCTTTGTTTCACCCAGCGCAAAATCAAGGAGATACAGCGCATTCATATCCTTCGTATATCCAGAAAAATTTCCATCATGCTCCATTTTATTTGAAAAATAATCCATAAGATTAACTGCTTTGTCGAACTCAGAACCATTTCCAGCAAGATCTATCAGATTGTATTTTTCCCTCAACTCCTGGTACTCTGGGTTATCCATATCATATTTGATGGTAGTTTTTTCAGCACTTCTGAATGTCTTGGAATTATAAATAATCCCGCACTCCATGTTGTAGACTTCTTCTTTGGTTTGCACATAAGAAACCATCTGTTTGTTAGACGTAAGCTTGATATAGATTATATATCCCACAGCTCCCGCTAAAAGAATCGTCAAACAGATTGCAATGATATATTTAATCTTAATTTTCCCCTTCATAAAAACCCCGCCTTTCATTAATTCATTAGAATTATAACATATTTTCTATCTCTTTTTACAACAGAAATAATCTGCCATAGTTAACATAAAAGTGAACTCGGGGGACAGTCCCCTAGGTCCATTTTTATGTTAACCAGGGCAGCGGCCCACTTTTTTGTCAACAATTGTCAACCATTACCAAATTCCCGGTTGACAAATTGATTTTTTTTATTAAAATAATATGTCGTAAGAAACGAAACGAGGATTAAAAATATGAAGATAGATTTAAAAAAACTTAGCCAGGAAATTATAAACGGTAAGAAGATAGATAAAGAAACTGCTCTCCTTCTTCTCGATGCCGATTTAGATACTCTTTGTCAGGAAGCGGACAAGATCCGCGCCGCATTTATGGCAAATAAGGTAAACCTTTGCTCCATTATCAGTGGCATTGAGGGTCGCTGCAGTGAAGATTGTAAATTCTGCGCCCAGTCAGGCCATAACAAATGTAACTGTGACGTTCATTCTCTTCTTCCCGACGAGACCGTGATCGCCGCTGCCAAAGCGAACGCTAACGCCGGTGTTAAGCGCTTTGCCATGGTAAATTCTGGCCGCTGCCCGTCAGCTGCTGACTTTGAAAGGATCATTTCCATCTATGAAAAAATGAGTCGCGAAGTTGACATAAATCTTTGCTGCTCTCTTGGTTTCTTAACCAATGAGCAATTTATCCGCCTTAAAAATGCAGGCGTTAAATACGTTCATTGCAACCTTGAATCATCAAGAAATTATTTTGAAAAGGTCTGCAGCACCCACAGCTACGATGAAAAAATTGAAAATATCAGGCGTGCAAAAGACGCAGGACTGAATGTCTGCTCCGGCGGTATCATTGGCATGGGGGAGGGCTGGATGGACCGAATTGACATGGCTTTTGAATTAAGAGCCCTGGATATCAAGTCAATTCCCGTTAATACCCTTGTTCCAATCCCTGGAACTCCGTTTGAAAATATTAAGAGGATCAGTGAAAACGATATTCTTCGCTGCATTGCGATTTACCGTTTCATTAATCCTGATGCGGACATTCGTCTCGCAGGCGGAAGAATCCTTATGAAAGATAATGGAAAGAAGGCATTTTCATGTGGTGCCTCAGCTTCAATCACAGGAAATATGCTCACCACATCCGGCGCCACAATAAAAGAAGACATGGCCATGCTTAAAGAACTCGGCCGCATCGTTAGTTAACATAAAAGTGGACTCGGGGGACAGTCCCCTAGGTCCATTTTTATGTTAACTTCGTATTCTGCCAGGTTACATATATATGCGCTATTGCAAACACCACTGCAAATCCCACCAGCAGCCAGTGTCTTAATAAAACTCCGCTATATATAAAAATGAAACTTGGGATTATAGCCAGTGCCATTGCAATCCCCGCACGCTTCTTTCTCATATAAATCGCAAATACAATATAATATGCAAAAAGAAGAGTCAAATTCCCTATCACGTAAAGTACCATTTCAAAGACTGTTTTAAAACCAAACTTCCAGATAAGAAGCGGCAGCCACATAAGTATTATGCAGCCATATCTTCCGACCTGCTCTGCTATATTGAATAATCGTTTTTCACAAGCATTCTTCTCGCCCTTGTTTTTAAGGGCATAGACCACATTGGGTATCATCATAAGAATCACTATTAAAGCGCCAAAAAAATTAATCCATCCAAACTTCATTTAACCCCTCCACCAGAATATATCAGTTAGCTCATCTATAACTTTTATCCCATTTAAAATGTTAACTTGCTCATCTTTATAACTACGCTGTGGAAACTATTCCCCCGTAAGGCATTTCCAGATCTCAGCCGCGAAACAATTTATCTCAAATATTGTATTCGCGAGACTCATTGAGTATCGTATCCGCGAGGCTCATTTTCTCATTTATTATATTGACGGAACTCATTTCCTCTATTGCCAGTTTCCTTGTTTAAGAATATAATCTACATACAATACAATTCTATAAAATCTTTTTAAAGGAGTAAAAATGCCAAGAAAACAAAGACGTACTAGTTCTACTGGCATATATCATATCATACTTCGTTCTGTTAATCATCGTATCATTTTTGAAGAAGATTCCGATTATTTTAAATTTCTTTCAACCTTATCGATTAGTAGGGAAAAATATGATATTGATTTATATGCTTATTGTGTAATGGATACACATGTCCATTTTATGCTTCGTTCAGATCTAAACAACATATCGTTATTCTTTCAGAGCCTTGGTGCGAAGTTTGTCCAATGGTACAACAAAAAGTATGAACGTACCGGCCCTCTCTTTCAGGAAAGATACCACAGTTTCGTTGTCGAAACAGAGCAATATTTTCTATCTACACTAATTTATATTCATAACAACCCTGTTA
>CAMKMR010000254.1 GCA_946413945.1 uncultured Lachnospiraceae bacterium
TATAAAAAATCAGAAGTTGAAGCTACAGATTATTTTTATAAATTCAGCCAGGATACAAACTATATAAGAGCTGACAGGATAAAGAAGGATATGAGATGGGTGATCCCTTCAGAATATGGAGATATTGATATTTCTATCAATCTTTCAAAACCTGAGAAGGATCCTAAGGCTATAGCCGCTGCAAGAACTATGAAGCAGAGTGCTTATCCAAAGTGTCAGCTTTGCGTTGAGAATGTTGGATATGCTGGAAGAGCTAATCATCCTGGAAGAACAAATCACAGGATCATACCTATCAGAATAAATGATTCTGACTGGGGATTCCAGTATTCACCTTATGTTTATTACAACGAGCATTGTATCGTGTTTAATCAGGAACATGTTCCAATGAAGATTGAGAAAGCTACATTTGTAAAGCTTTTTGATTTTGTAAAACAGTTCCCTCATTATTTCCTTGGATCTAATGCTGACCTTCCTATTGTCGGTGGCTCTATCCTTACTCATGATCATTATCAGGGTGGCCATTATGATTTCGCAATGGCAAAAGCTCCAGTGGAAAAGGAATTTAAGATTGCCGGATTTGAAGATGTTGATGCCGGAATCGTAAAATGGCCTCTTTCAGTTATCAGGATCTCATCTGAGGTTCCTGACAGGCTTATTGAGCTTGCTACATATATTCTTGATAAGTGGAGAGCTTATACTGATGAAGCAGCTGGTATTTTTGCTGAGACAGAAGGCTGTCCTCATAATACGATCACACCTATTGCACGTAAGAGAGCTGATAAGTTCGAGCTTGATCTTGCTCTTAGAAATAATATAACAAGTGATGAATGTCCATTAGGAATATTCCATCCTCATAAGCAGTATCATCATATCAAGAAAGAAAATATCGGTCTTATCGAAGTTATGGGACTTGCAGTTCTACCGGCCAGATTAAAGCAGGAAATCTTTGTTGAATTAAAAGAAGCCCTTCTTAAGGGAACTGATCTTAATGCAACAGAAACTCTTAAGAGCCATGCCGAATGGGCAGAAGAGATAAAGAATAACTATTCTGATATAAACGAAGATAATGTAGATAAAATTCTTAAAGATGAGATAGGCAAGGTATTTGTAGGCGTTCTTGAAGACGCCGGCGTTTATAAGAGAACACCAGAAGGAATGACTGCCTTCCAGAGATTTATAGACAGTTTATAGAAGAATAAAAAAACATTAACAGGAGGAAAATATGAAAGATAAATTACTTGCAAAATTCTATGAAGTTTTTGGAGAGGAAGAAAAAAAGGCTGAAGTTTATTTTGCACCTGGTCGTGTAAATCTTATCGGCGAACATACAGATTACAATGGTGGACATGTATTCCCATGTGCCCTTACAATTGGTACATATGGTGTTGCCAGAAAGAGAATTGATTCAAAGCTTCGTTTTTATTCTCTTAATTTTGAAGAAAAAGGAATCATCGAATCGTCAATAGTTGACCTTAAGCCTGAAAAAGAAGCAGATTGGACAAATTATCCAAAGGGAGTTATCTGGGCATTTGGAGAGAAGAAGCATTCTATCCCATACGGTATGGACCTCCTTTTATTTGGTAATATCCCAAATGGTTCTGGCCTTTCTTCATCAGCTTCAGTTGAAGTACTTACTGGTTATATCTTAAAAGATTTCTATAATTTTGAAGATATAACTAATCAGGATCTTGCTCTTATCGGCCAGTATTCTGAGAATAAGTTCAATGGTGTTAACTGTGGTATCATGGATCAGTTTGCCATTGCAATGGGTAAGAAAGATAATGCAATCTTCTTAGATACAGCTACACTTAAATTTGAGTATGCTCCAGTAGTTCTTTCAGGCATGAAGCTTGTTATCGCGTGCTCAAATAAGAAGAGAGGACTTGCAGATTCAAAGTATAATGAAAGACGTTCTGAATGTGAGACAGCCGTAAAGGAGCTTAATGCACATGGCATTGAGATAAACAGCCTTGGTGAACTTTCAGAAGAGAAATTTGAAGAAGTTAGATCATATATTTCAAATCCTGTATGCGCACAGAGAGCTAAGCATGCTGTATATGAAAATCAAAGAACAATCAAAGCTGTTGATGCATTAAAGAATAATGATATTGCTGAATTCGGTAAATTAATGAATTTAAGCCATGAGTCTCTTTCAAAAGATTATGAAGTTACAGGAATTGAACTTGATACACTTGTAGAAGAAGCGTGGAAGCAGGAAGGTGTTATCGGTTCTCGTATGACTGGTGCAGGCTTCGGTGGATGCACTGTAAGTATTGTTAAAGATGAAGCAGTAGATACATTTATAAAGAATGTTGGAGACGTATATAAAGAAAAGATTGGCTATGCTGCTGATTTTTATGTTGTTGAGATCGGCGATGGTCCAAAGAAATTAAACTAATTTAGCTATCCACATATTTCATATAATTTTCTAAAAAAAGGGATTACTTAAATTTTAGGTAGTCCCTTTTATTCTTTCTTTGTCTGTGTTAACATAGAATAGCTAAAAAAATACTAAATTAACAGAAAGTGAATACTATGGCTAG
The DNA here is from genome assembly GCA_946413945.1 of uncultured Lachnospiraceae bacterium. Classification (GTDB taxonomy): domain Bacteria; phylum Bacillota; class Clostridia; order Lachnospirales; family Lachnospiraceae; genus Eubacterium_Q. Next base: position 2,544 of record CAMKMR010000254.1, read on the forward strand.
CAGAAGAGAAAGAACTAAAAGATTACTTATTTTTTATTTTATTTTTACCATTTTAATTGTAGGCTTCACAGTCGTCTTCGTTACATTTTCAAGTTCGGATAAAAAGAAGCTGAGAACTATGGGCATAGATGCATTTAAAAAAGGAAGATATGATGATTCGATAAATTATTTTAAGGAAGCTCTTTCAGAAAAACAATGGTTCAGTAAAAAATTAGATAATGATATAAAGCTATACATGGCAGCGTCTTACATGCGTCTTAATAATTATAGTGAGGCCTATAGTCTATATAGTGAGATTAATGAAGAATCTTCTAATTATATCAAGAAAGACACATTAACAGGACTCCTTAATCTTTCTAAAACTCTTATGGATACAACTGATGAAAGATATGGTTATACTGATGCTGATCTAAGTAAACTTCAGAAATTTGCTGAATCTGGCAACAGTAAGATGTACCTTTATCTTGCTTCAATATATGAACACAATGGAAATCTCGATGAAATGAAGACAGCAATTGAAGCATATCTTAATACTGAAAAAGATCTTACTTATACTTCATATCTGCTTTCATCATATTATCTTGAAAAAAATGATACTGAGAACGCTAGAAAATATATAGATATCGGTCTTTCATGTGATGACGGTCTTTATGATGACCTTATTCTTTTTAATGATGCAGTTTATTATGAAAAATTATTTGATTATAATACTGCTTTCGAAAAGATAAGTGCCCTTCATGATTCATATCCTGATAATCAGGGCATAACAGATGAATATAATGTACTTTATACAAGAGTAAAGCC
>CAMKMR010000255.1 GCA_946413945.1 uncultured Lachnospiraceae bacterium
AAGATCCTGCTTTTTATCCGCCTCCTTAAACAAAGGCTGATATTTAAGATAAAGCCCATCAAAATCTATTCCCTTTTCTTCTGACAAAACATAATGCTCTTTCATAGTGTGGTAGACATTTTCAAAATCTTCACTTATGGAATATCTTTTATAATTTTTTGAAAATTTCATCATAAGCAAACTGCTTAATGATAAAAGAAATGCTGCCAAGGCTATGCCCCTTCTTACATTAATCTTCTCCGTAAACAGACTAAGGCAGAGCAAAGAGGAAGCTAAATAAAGCCCCGCCATTATCAGATTAAAGCCAACAAAAGCAAGCATGATTAAAGCAACTGCAACCGGTGCAAAATATAAAACCCTGCCTTTTGGAGTGGGATATTTTTTTAAACGTACTGACATAAAAAATAGAAATACTGACAGTAATATCTCCAAAATCGCAAATGATATATCCACGGAAATCCTCCTTTTATTTCTACTAAATATTTTGTATTCTTAACAACATCGACCCGTAGTTCATTTCTCTTAAATACGTTATATTTTTAAAACAAGTTATAACTCATCCCTTTTAAATAGTGCATATCCTAAAAGAAGATAAATGCCCGTTGCAATAAGGGATATGATCACTGTCCCTGCTACCATCTTTACAGTTACTGAGCTGTCAAAAGCGGCGTAAGTCACTAATCCTCTTAAATTGCTGATATTGTAAACACTCCAGCCTTTAAAAGCTGATAAAAGATTCAGATTAAACATTGCTGTAAAAAAATTAGTATGATCTTTTACTGTACCTGAAGTAACAAGGCAAAATGATATGATGCCATAACCAATCCCAAGCATTGCATATTGATTTTTTATCAAAAATGTAAACATTGAAAATAATGCGGCAATTCTTATAAACGGAAATAAATAAAGAAATGTTCTTATAATTACGTCGCTAAGTACCAGTCTGTTTCCAAATCCCCATCCGATACAGGACGCAACAAGCGGAACAAAACTAAGGATCAGCCCACCAAATGAAGCAACTAATATCGCAATTATATTCCTTGCCATAAAGATACTGAACCTGGAATGTCCTGACATCACCTCATAATTAATAACTTTATCTTTAAAATCTCCGCCAGCAATAATAGCAACAGCAAATAAAACAAAATACATCCCCATCATATATGAAAAACTGTTTCCCTCTGCAAGCATTGCACTAGCTGATTCTTCATAAAATGAATTTTCTCCTATATTGATAAAAACTAATAAGATATTTAACAGAGCTAGTCCTGTAAATGCCAGCTTTAAAGATCTATTTTTTCTTATCTCATATAATAACGATCTGATCATATTTTTCATAATCATCAACCCTTGTCTTTCTTTTTAAAATATAAATAGGCTCCTATAATATAAATAGCTGCCATGATAAGTGATACATAACATGTCTTCCTTACCATTTCACTATTTGTACTAAAATCAAACCAGTTTATGACCCTTCCCTCTTTAACAGTCTGCCACGAGTTGTTAACCTCTGCCAGCTTAGTGATATTTGAAAGACTTAAAAAATTAAAATACTCTTCTTTATTTTGAGTTTCATCTAAGACAGAATCAAAAAAAGCCTCAATAATGACAATAAGGTAACTAACTCCAATTCCTGCGCCACAGCTATCAGCCAGAACTGTTATCAGCATAAAAAGTGCAGATAGTCTGAGTATAGGAAAAAACAAAAGTCCATTTCTTATAAGCATCTCATTTAAGGAACAATTATCTCCCCAGCCATTGATAAAAATTACTACAACATAAGGCAGGAATATGGTGATCATTACAAATATGACACTCCAGAAAAAACCATTTATCACTCTTGCAAAAAACACCTTTTCTCTGCTGTGACCATTCATTAATTCATAATTTATTGTCTTATCACTGCTATCTCCTCCCACAGTCTTAGCCGCAAAGATCATAATGATAAACATATTAAATGCAACAATATCCTCATTGATAAGAATATGATACATTGATCCTGTAATATTTGAAAAATCTATTTCCTGCATCATTCTGGTAAAATAAATTCCAAGGAAAGGCAGAGCTATAGCTGTAAGTATCGTAAGCACCACCAGTCTATCACGGCGAAGCGAATAATTTTGAGATTTTATAATATTAAACATAAGCATCACTCCTCTTGTACCTTACGCATATAGTAATCTTCCAGGTTGATTTCATTTCTCGATATTTCAACCGGAATCACATTGTCCTTATAAAGACTAAGGGAAATGTTCCTTATATCCTCTAAGCCGTCATAGATTCTTATCTTTCCTGATTCCTGCACATCCAGATTTTTTATAGCGCATTTTTCAGTAAGAATTGTACAGGCCTTTTCATTATTATCTGTATCAATCTCAATATATTCACTGCACTGAGCCCTAAGTTCATCAGCAGTAAATATTCCTTTTATCTTGCCCTTATTTATAAAAATGTAATCCGTACAGAGAAGTGAAAGTTCACTTAATATATGAGATGAAATTACAAGTGTTACTCCTTCTTCTTTATTTATCTTCTTAAAGAGTTCTCTCATCTCAACTATACCTTCCGGATCAAGACCATTAATCGGCTCATCAAGCACCATAAATTCTGGTTTTCCAAGAAGAGCATTTGCAAGTCCCAGTCTCTGTCTCATTCCAAGCGAAAAATTCTTCACTACCTTCTTACCAGTATTAAGAAGGTTAACCTGCTTTAACACTTCATCAATCCTCTGCTTATCAGGGATGCCTTTCTGAAGTCTCTGTTTTTCCAGATTCTCTTTGGCTGTCATCTTCTCTTTTTCATAAGGAGTCTCTATCATAAAGCTCATTCTTGTTCTGGCATGATTAAGACCTTTTTCACTTCTCTCACCATACATTTCAATGCTTCCATCAGTAGGATAAGCCAGCCCTCCAAGTATTTTCATTATGGTAGTCTTGCCGGCTCCATTTGGACCGATAAGGCCTACTATAGAACCTTTTTTTATTTCAAAACTTACATGATCTAAAGCAAGTTGTTTTTTATATTGCTTTGTCAGATCATTAACTCTTACAATGCTTTCCGACATATTTTTCTCCTTTTCTAGGTATCTAAATAACCTCATACTTTCTTTACAATGATCATGATAAAAGTTAAATATAAAGAAATTCTTAAATAATTTAAAATTTTTTAAAATAAAAAAAGTGCGCCAAAATCCGCACTAAAAAAACCCCTTTACTATTTGCTTTTAGTAAAGAGGTTTTTATTTAGTCCTGTAAAAAATAAAGATCAAAATATATAAAATCATCTTCTATCTTAGCTTTGATCTTTGCCTTTTGTTTTTCTAAGAGAAGCTTTGCTAT
>CAMKMR010000256.1 GCA_946413945.1 uncultured Lachnospiraceae bacterium
TTCGCAATCCTTATATATATCGACCATTTCATACGCTCCTAAGATATTCTTGTAAAAAAATAAGAGGCAACATGAAAAATACATGTTTGCCCCTTTGCAAAAATACAAGAAGAATATAGAAAAGGCGCTTTGAATCAACTTTTTTGATTCAAAACGCCCTTGTTTTCGTACAAGTATACATATCACTAATATTTTTGTCAACAGAAAAATGTATCCAAATTTTTGAGCACAAATTTTTGAGCGCTGGGAACGGGGGCAATTACATCTGCCATTTCATTACCTAATTGTTCATCAACAGAAGAGTCATCATTTGTCCACGCATAGTATTTTTCTTTAATCATCACTTGTTTGGCCAACTCTCCCACCTGCTTGGAAAGCTCAATCATAGCACCTTCTGCTTTCCATTCATTTAATTCTATTAAATCTTTTCAAAACATTGCCATATAGTTTCTGCATTTCTTCAAATATCATTTTTCCTGCAATATTTTTATCCCCCGAAGTTTTATTTCATCAACATGCGGATTTCTGTATCTTCTAAGTTCTTTAGATATTTTTCAGTTCCATCTTCATAAAAACCATATTTCTTATAGAAAGCGATTGCTCGAGGATTATCCTTTAAAACCCAAAGTTCTTTCTTGCTATATTTTTTCAATTTCTCTAAGGCGATGTCCATGAGTTGCTGGGCCACACCTGTCCCATAGTATTCCGAAAGAACATATATGGCATTTATTTCACCTACATCAGGAGCATCTTCTCCATGTCCAAAGCAACACATAAATCCAACAACATTTCCATCATCTATAGCTACATACGTGTTTTCAGGCCAGCTAAACGCCCACTCCTCACACTTTTGAATCGTCAGTTTATCAAGATATGCCTTACTAACAAGTGACTCATATGCTTCGTGCCATGATTTCCAGTGGACATATGCTTTTCCCTTTTTTTCATCATCTGAATCCATTGATTTTACTATAATATTCATTTTTTGATTCTCCTTTTGCTTTAAGATATTCACGCCCCTACTCTAGCCTCTGATGATCTATCTCTCCATTCCCAAGTCTGTTCTGTATGGTTTTGGAATCTGCTGTTCGTTGTACTGATTAGCCCTAACCCTAGCTTCTCTAAGCTGTTCCAGGATACTTGTTCTAGCCTTTTCACCTCAGTCTATCTAGTTCTATCCCACCATTCCTTGAATTTCTTGAATGCTCCAGATACAAGTTTTCCAAGTGTAGTCTTAGGATTCTCAAGTGATACATATCTCATAAATTCTTTTTCATCTCTGAATTAACCACTGCATCAACGTATTGCTGTCTACTTGCTGTTTACGGAACAAAATTTTCTGCGTTTCACCGAGGCTGAATACAATTATAGACAAAAGAAAAACCCCAGAAATACTGAGTACAACGAGGCACCTCGTTGTTTCGCAAAAATCATCTCTTTGTGAACTGCCGACACTAAAACCGTGCCAGTGGCACGGTTTTAGTGTCGGATCTTCGAAGCTATGCTGAGAAGATTCCTCAGTTCACAGAGATAATCAAAAAAAATCCCTGCAGCAAGTGCTGCAGGGAATAATTTTTTGATTATCTCTTTGAGAACTGTGGTGCACGTCTTGCGCCCTTGAGACCGTATTTCTTTCTTTCCTTCATACGAGGATCTCTTGTAAGGAATCCAGCCTTCTTTAATGCAGGTCTGAACTCTACGTTAGCTTCGTTAAGAGCTCTTGCGATACCATGACGGATAGCACCAGCCTGACCTGTGTATCCACCACCATATACGTTAACTGTTACGTCATACTTACCTTCTGTACCAGTTACAGCGAATGGCTGTCTAACGATAACCTTAAGTGTATCAATTCCGAAGTACTCTTCGATATCTCTCTTATTGATTGTGATCTTTCCGTTTCCAGGTGTTACATAAACACGGGCAACACTGCTCTTTCTTCTACCTGTTCCGTAAAATCTTGTAGATTTTGCCATGTCTTCTTCCTCCTAATTAATACTTGATTACAAGTGTTTCTGGTTTCTGAGCCTGCTGCTTGTGCTCTGGACCTGCATAAACAAAAAGCTTCTTAGCCATCTGTCTTCCAAGAGGTCCCTTAGGAAGCATTCCCTTTACTGCATGTTCAACAGCAAATGTAGGCTTCTTCTCAAGTGCTTCACGGAGAGTCATAGTCTTAGCACCACCGATGTACTCAGAATGTCTGAAATATTCCTTGTCATCAAGCTTAGCGCCTGTAACCTTAATCTTCTCTGCGTTAACGATGATAACATAATCACCTGTATCAATATGAGGTGTATAAGTTGGCTTATTCTTACCTCTTAAAACCTTTGCAACTTCGCTTGCAAGACGACCTAATGTCTGTCCTTCAGCGTCAACTACATACCACTTTCTTTCAATAGTAGATGGGCTTGCCATAAAGCTCTTCATAGTGGTCTCCTCCTTAAAATCTAATTCTTTTATAATAACAATATATAAGAAACTCAATTCCGGGGCATTGGTTTGAGTAATCTTTCAGTTGTCACAGACATATATTTTATATCACGACACCAGGTGTGTCAACACCTAATTCATGTTTAAAAGCGCCATTTTTCAACAAAAATTGGATTTTTAACAGCACCAGTCTATCTTTTTTACAATTTCACAGATTCACCATAAGGCTTATCGTCGCCGTCTATATACTCGAGGCCGATCATCATAAGCCCACAGGCCTCTGCTTTAGGCCCTGCTGCCTGTCTGTCACAAGCCATAAGCATTTCATTTATAGATTCTTCAGGAAGCAGTCCGGTTCCAACTTTAATAAGACTTCCTGCGATTATCCTGACCATGTTATATAGAAAGCCATTACCTTTAACCCTTATTGTGACAAGGCTTCCCGCTTTTTCCACATCAATAGAATAAATGGTCCTTACCGTGGACTTAACCTGGCTTCCCGCCGAGCAAAAGCTTTTAAAGTCATGCTCTCCAAGCAGATACTGAGCTGCCCTTCTCATCTTGTCTATATCAATTGGATAATAACAAAAGCTTGTATACAGTCTCATTACAGGATTCAAAAATTTATCATTCCAGATCCTATACTCATAAGTCTTTACAGAATTGCAATGTCTTGGATGAAAATCCGGACTAACTTCATAAGATTCCTGAACTCTTATATCAAGAGGCAGCCTTTGATTGATAGCATAAACTATCTTTTCCGGCGGAATCCTAGTCTCTGTATCAAATACTGCAACATTACCAAGAGAATGAACTCCGGCATCTGTACGGCTTGCCCCAATAATAGAGATAGGCTCTTGCAAAAGATCTGTAAGAGCCTCATTTAATTTCTGTTCAA
>CAMKMR010000257.1 GCA_946413945.1 uncultured Lachnospiraceae bacterium
TTTCATGATCTGTAGCTGTTGGTTTAGCCATATCTTCAATGTTTATCTGATTATTACTGAAAAGGCCGGCATAAACATCAGTTATTGCTATGATATCATCATCATTCTTATCTGGTGGATAAGCAATATTCTGAATGTGCTTTATTAAGATACTTGCAATTTCTTTTTCAAGCATGTCATAGCAGTATTTTGTAAGATCCGCATCGATAGTAAGATAGATATCATTTCCTGCTATTGAAGGCTTGCTTGATTTTGTCTCAAGGATCTTACCAAGGTTATCTACATAAAGAGTCTCTTCTCCTTCTTTACCCTGAAGGTCAGTTTCAAAAACTCTTTCAATACCAACTTTACCTACCACTGTAGTATCAGTATATTTTGTTGTATTTGTCTGTTTATTAAAATAATCAATATCATCCTGAGATGCTTCGCCTATATAACCTATAATATTAGAGAAATATATAGCATCATTATATATTCTCTGAGATTTAACTATGATATCCATACCATAGAGAGAATCCTGATTTTCTATAATAGCAGCTCTCGATTTATCAGAAACATTTGTAGCAATCTCAACAGGTACGTATTGCTTAAATCTGTTAAGCCAGAGTTTATATCTGCACTTTATAACTATATACTGAGTTTCTTCATCATAAGAATCAGTCACTTCAAAAAGATCAGCAAGATAATCTATTACTTCTTTTGGACTTGCATCAAGCTGTTTCTTTGTAAGATCCTTTACTGAGTCAACTGCATAGATATCCCTTAAAAATCTAAGTTTTTCATCACCTGAAATATTAAATGAATAGCTGCCGTTCTTATAATCAATCTCAAATGAAACGTTTATCTTATCATTATTAGATTTTAAGATTTTTAAGGTATCAACTATAACCTGGTTTTTTAAGATGTTTTCAGAAACCTTTTTTTCAGTCGATGCTTCTGAAAGGCGGGAATCATTTCCAAATGAAAGATTATATGTGATCTTGTTATAGGCCAGTAATTTCCCATTTATATCATAAATGTTACCTCTGATGGCCGGTATAGTAAGTGTTTTTTCTGTTCTAACTGTAAGATTTTCACTATAAGTTTTTCCTTCTTTAATCTGAAGTTTAAAAAGCTGTATTACAAGAAGACTTGAAAGAACGATCATCAGTAATGTTACGGGAAATATTCGGCTTTTTAAATAGTCTGTTAGTAAGCCTCTTAAATATTCGAGGAATTCTTTAATCATTTTCATTTATTTTAATGCCTTCTTTTTTAAGTATCTGTTTATCATTACATAGAATCTGTAAATGATAGCTGTTACAAGTGCTGTATATAATACCTGTGGAAGTATTATATGTATAAAATAAAATTTAAGATCAGTCCTGTTTCTAAGAAGGAATGAACCTACATAGATCAAAAAGTCTAAGATCAGCTGATCGATTGAAATAATAACTACTGGAAGAAGTACATCTTCCATTAGGAAAGTTTTGTGGAAAAAACCATTTACATAGCCGATGATCATAAAGATAAATGCGTAAGGGCCAACTAAACTGCTGTAAAAAAAATCAAACAACAGTCCAGAGAAAAAGCCCACAAGCAGGCCTTCTTTTCGGCCTCTCATTATACCAAATGACATGGTCAGTATAAGGAGCAGATTCGGTGCGATCCCGGTCACGTCATGAAATGAAAAAAGCGTGGTCTGGATCAGAAATGTAATTATTATTAAAAAGAAAAGAACTATAACTCGTCTCATTAATAAGATACTTCCTTCTTTCTATCAGTAATTACAAGAACATCCTTAATATCTGTAAAGTCTTCAGCAGGTATTATCTTGGCTGTTTTTGTAAGATTATTTGTATCATCAGTAATTTCGCTAACATAGCCTATTGTAAGGCCGTAAAGGTATCTGTCAGAAACAGATGATGTTATAACTCTGTCTCCTACTTTGATTGAAGCATTCTTATCTATATCTTTAGCATAGATATATCCATCTGCCATAGTTTTAAGACTTCCTTCAACAGTGCAGAGCGTCCCCTTTGAGCCAATTTCAGCAGTAATATTAGAATGGTCATCTATTATTGCTCTTACCTTGGCATGATCCGCATAAGACTCTTCTACTATTCCGATGAGCCCACTGTCAGAAAGAACATTACAGTCTTCATATACCCCGTCATTTAAGCCTTTATCGATATAAAACTCGGCAAACCAGCCAGATACATTTACAGAAAAAACTCTGGCTGCCTTTTTATGATAATCCGGATACATCTGATCGAGGCTGTAAAGATCTCTTAAACACTGTAATTCAGTTAATTCAGCTTCATTTCTGGCAAGTTTTTCTTCACTTACCTTTATCTCTTTTTTCAGTCTTTCATTTTCTTCCTTTAAATCCTTGATATCACCAAAAACTTCAAGTTTTTCTTCAACCCAGAGGCCGATTTCATTTACACCTTTTTGCAAAGGACTGATAACTTTAGAAAGACCGTCTCTGACTGGTGAAAGTGAATTCTTCATAAAAACAGATAAGATAAGAAGAATTACACACATTATTGATAATGTTAAGAGCAGGTATTTAGGATGCATATCCTTTTTGTAATCAATTTTCATTTATAAATCCTCTTTCAGCTAAGCTGATGTATTTTTTATCTCCGATTATTATATGATCAAGAACCCTAATGCCCAGTATTTTCCCGGCTTTTATCACAGTTTTTGTGCTAAAAAGGTCTGCTTCACTGGGACTCGGATCACCGGAAGGGTGATTATGTAGTATTATAAGACTGGCAGCATTTAATTTAAGTGCCTGGGAAAAAATCTCTCTTTGTGAAACTATGGATCTGTCCAGGCTGCCTTCTGATAGTAAATGTTCCTTTAACAGAGCCCCCGAAGTTGAAAGGTATAGGATATATACTCTTTCCTTCTCTAAGTACCTTACCTTTTCCATATAATAATCTGCAACAGTCCTTGGTTCATTAAAGGTCAGCCGTTCCTTAAAAGATATCCTGCTTAGTCTTTTTGATAATTCAGTTATTGCCATGATCTGAACGGCTTTCATCTTCCCAATACCCGGTATTTCAGTAAGCTCATTTACAGTCATGTAATTAAGACCAGGAAGTCCTTTATATACAGGATGTTTATTTAAGATCATTTGTGCAAGGTTTATAGCACTGTGTTCTTTAGTGCCACATTTGATTATTATCGCTAATAATTCAGAATCACTTAAAACATCAATTCCCTGACTTAATGCTTTTTCTACAGGTCTTTCTTCCGTTGCCATATCGGCAACTCTTAAATTATTCATATTCAATCTCCTTTACTTGCCTCTTCGGGAGTTTGATATGATT
>CAMKMR010000258.1 GCA_946413945.1 uncultured Lachnospiraceae bacterium
ATACATATGGAGCCGATAAATTTACTACATATTTAGGTAAGTATATTAACGAGAATTATGCCTTGGAGAATCATAAATCTGAAAGCGGAGCTGCCAATCCGGGCTACGAGCAGTGGGATAAGGCTCTTGTAAGATATAATAATTTTGTTAAAGAAGATGAACTTCTTAAGAGCGAAGATTTAAATGCATATGTGGATAACCTGCTTGAATTAGAGAATGTTCAGTGCATAATTTCTTTAGAGGGCAAATATGAGGAAAGCATTATGGATTATTCTCCGGCTCTTGAGAAATTAGGACTTAATCTCAATGATTTCTTAAATGGTGGCAAGTGGTTATATGATAATGGAACTGTAGAAAGAATATATTATAATAATCCTGACGCAGAACCATATATGTTTGAACTTTCTCCAAAATACGCAGTTAAAGTTCAGTTTACAGATGATGAATATGGCGGATTATTGCAAAAAGATAATATTTTAATCAATAGAGAAAACTATTCTAACGATGGTGCTTATCTTAGATTTATAATTTATGATTCATTCCTTGATGAAATAATTGATTATCGTGGATTCTAGGAAACATTTAAAAATGCCCTGAAATTGGGCATTTTTGAGTATTCAACCATTGGTTGAGTTGAAAAAAATAATAGATTTTTGGCAACTCAACTAACAGTTCGTGGTATTTAATATTGCAAAATGCTAGTGTGGACTTACAGAAAGGAGGGCTCCTCATGGATCAGGAAAAAATTGGAAAGTTTATACAACAAAGCAGAAAAGAACAGGGGCTTACACAGGCTGCGCTCGCAGAAAAATTAGGTATTACGGACAGGGCGGTTTCAAAATGGGAAACCGGACACAGTCTCCCGGATGCAGCTATTATGCAGGACTTGTGCGAAATTCTGCACATTGAAATTAGTGAGCTTTTCGCTGGGGAGCATATAGTTATGGAAAATTATAAAGAATATGCAGAGACACTTATTCTGGAAATGAAGCAGCAGGAAGAAGAATCATCAAAAAGACTTTTATTTATTGAAAAATGTATGATTTACATTATTATTCCGGTTTATGTTGTGATGATTCTTTCCGGAGCTTATGTATGTAATGAAGGAATGATTCCTATCGGATGTCTTTTGATTGCGGTTGCAGTTATAAGTGTTGTTGCCACAGGCATAATTGGACTTCATATTGAGCATAAGGCAGGATATTATGAATGCCCAAACTGTGGAGAGAGATATGTTCCTTCTTATAATGCAGTATTATTTGCGCCCCATTTTGGAACAGCAAGAAAAATGAGATGTCCACATTGTAATCAAAGGGGCTATCATAAGAAAGTGATTTCTAAAGAAAGAGGAGAAAACTAATGGAATTTCAGCAAATCGGAGCTTTACAGTTTGTATATATGATAATCGGATTAATTCTGTTTCTGACAGTTCCGCTGGCTATTGCGTTGGTATGGAAATTCAGGAAAAAAGAGCGTTTTACTACTATTTTAGTGGGCGCTGCAACTTTTCTGTTGTTTGCGCTGATTCTGGAAAAACCAATACAGAACGTGCTTTTATTCCCAACAGCCATGGGACTTCCGGATCATCCAATAGCTCAGTTTATTAATGCAAGGCCATTATTACTTGCTTTTTTGGTGGGACTTTTCCCGGGATTATTCGAAGAAACAGGAAGACTGGTGGCATATTTGACAGTTCTTAAAAAAAGAAGAAACAGAGAAACATCGATTTCTTATGGCATAGGTCATGGTGGATTCGAAGTCATACTGATACTTGGACTTACCTATTTTGAATATATAATGTATGCCGTAATGATTAACAGCGGGGCTTTTGCCCAGATGGTGCAGCAGGTTGCGGAAGTGGCACCGGATCAGGTGGGAGCCATGACGGACCTTGCCACCCAGCTTGCGAATTACTCCTTAAGTGATTTGCTTTTGGGCGTGTCTGAGAGAATATTCGCAGTTCTGTTCCATGTTGGGGCGTCAATAATGGTTTTTTATGCACTGAAATCCAACAGGAAATTCTGGCTCTATCCCCTGGCAATAGTTATTCATACTATAATGGATTTCGTAGCAGGACTTGTATTATTCGGTGTTGTTGATATTCCTACCTGGGGACTGGAGCTGATTATAGCGGTAATAGGTTTGTCGGTATTCTTTTTTTCTTACTATTTCCTGTACAGGCTGGACCATGATGCAATATCCGGCAGAGAAAAGCCGTGATGGGTTTGATCCGTAAAAGATTGAATTATATTTCAAAATATGTTTATAATATGTAGAACTTGAAGGAGAGTCTGCATGGAAACAATTAAAAAACTGTATAAGAAATATGAAGAGATTATTGTCTATTTAATAGTGGGAGTTCTGACCACGATTTTCTCATGGGGAGCCTGCTGGGTTGCCAAAGTTTGTGGTCTTGACTCGGATAATGAATTTCAAAACTTCATTATTAATACAATAGGCTGGGTTGCGGGCGTGCTTTTTGCCTACCCGTTAAACCGTATATGGGTATTCCATAGTAAAAATAAGCATATCATTAAAGAGTTCTTCGGCTTCGCCGGCTCCAGACTTGGAACATGGATTCTGGATATTTTGATTATGTTTGTGTTCATTAATGTCTGGCCTTTGTTTCTTCCTATATGTGTATGGAGCCAGAAGGTCTTTGGTTTCCTTGCATCCTGGAATATAGATGATCTTCATTACTGGTTTGTAAAGATCTTCATTTCAGCTGTACTTGTTACAATACTTAATTATGTATTCAGCAAATTATTAATCTTTAATAAGAAGTCTTCAGATAAGAATGAAGAATAGTTTCTTCTTATTAATAAGGTAAAAGTTGTGCTAAAGTTTGTACCAAAATACTAGATATTGCGGTGCGAAAAATTCTTTAAAAAAACATATTTAAAATCATTGACTTAGAGTATTTATGATGTTATTATAAAGTTCCACTGCGAGAAATACAGCAGTGGAATTTTCTTGTAAAAAAACTTAAAAAAGTTGTTGACAAGCGAACAGAAAAATGATAGTATAGTTCTGTTGCGGTTTGAGAGCAACAAGTACCTTGACAAATAAACAGTAATGCAACCCTGAAACAATTCTAAAAATTGAAGCAATTCAATAAGAGTTAATTTCAGAGAAAGACAAACCTTAAAAATGTAAAGTGAAACGGAAAGATATAGCTAGACGCTTATCTTGAAGGGACGAAATCTTAAAAATTTTTTTAGAGAGTTCGATCCTGGCTCAGGATGAACGCTGGCGGCGTGCCTAATACATGCAAGTCGAACGG
>CAMKMR010000259.1 GCA_946413945.1 uncultured Lachnospiraceae bacterium
TAAATTGCGTGGGAGAAGACATCATGAACAGGTTAAAAGTACTACAAGAAAAATACCGTCCGTGGTATGCACTAAAAAAAGTCATTTTTGCCCTGACAGTCAACTTTATCTGTTATAACGGGATTAAACTGATTGTTCCATATTTAAAGCTACATTATTGGGGGCTGCCATTTGAAAATGATATCCCTTTTGTTCCATTTTTCATATATGTATATGTGTTGGCTTATGGCCAATGGATATCAGGATATTTTCTTGTATGCCAGCAAAAGAAAGAATTCATTTATCAGACTGTAAGTGCAGAAATATATGCAAAGTTTATTTGTATAGCATGTTTTATAATTTTTCCTTGTACTATACAAAGACCCGTTCTTACAGGAAATGATTTTTCAACTTTTCTTGCTAATTTAACCTACAAACTTGATTCACCTTATAATCTTTTTCCATCAATACATTGTCTGGAAAGCTGGTTTTGCGTTAGAACAGCATTCCTAGGTGAAAATTATTCAAAAATATATAAGATTATCACCCTTATATTTGCTTTACTAGTATTTGCATCAACTGTTCTTGTAAAACAGCATGTAATAGTTGATATTTTTGCAGGTGTTCTTGTATATGAAATAGGTTTAATGATTGCAAAAAGGAAAGTATTATTTAAATGAAAAAGAAACTAATGTGGTCTCTTGTTTCGCTTGCGATTGCCTTACTTACAATAGTCGCAGTTTTGTCACAGACCGGAAACATGTCGCTTCTTAAATTAAATGAATACCTATATGGAGCTGATCCTTTATATCTTATACTTGCTGTTATCTCCATGTTGGGCTTTATCATATTTGAAGGCGAAGCAATTCTTGTGATCATAAAAAGTACAGGCTATCCTCGCAACCATTGGCAAGGACTGATATATGGTTCTTCAGATATTTATTTTTCGGCTATTACCCCTTCTGCTTCAGGAGGCCAGCCGGCAAGCGCATTTTTTATGATGCAACATGGCATTCCTATAAGTGTAGTAACAGCTGCTCTTCTGCTTAATCTACTGATGTATACAGCTTCTATGCTTGTTATAGGTGCGATATGCATCATTATACAGCCATTTACATTTCTTAATTTCCATTTACCTGGAAGAATATTTATCATAGTAGGTTATATAATAATCGCTATATTCGGTGAAATGTTTTGGCTCATGCTTAAGAAGAAGAAATTACTAGAATCCATTGTAGTAAAAACTCTTAAGCTGCTTAAGAAAATGCACCTTGTTAAGAGAACCGATAATAAGATTGTTAAAATAAAAAAGAAAATGGATAACTATGCTGATGCTGCAAGACGTATGTCAGGCCAGGGAAAAACTCTCCTGCTTGCCTTTCTGCTTAACCTCTTACAGCGTTTATCTCAGCTTATGGTTCCTGTTTTTATGTATCTTGCTTTGCATGGAGATGCATCAAAAGCACCTACTATATGGGTTACACAAAGCTTGGTTACAATTGGTTCCAGCTGTATGCCTATTCCTGGCGGAATGGGTATCATAGATTATCTTATGCTGGATGGATTTGGGAAATTAATGACTGAAGAAGCAGCTGCTCGTTTAGAGCTGCTCAGTCGTAGTCTTTCGTTCTACATTTGTGTTCTTATATGTGGTATTACAACATTGATTGGATATATACAAACTTTAAGGAGAAATAAAAATGATAGGATTTTATGATTATACAGTTTGGCTTACATACATTTCACTTATTTCTGGTGTAGCAGGCATATTAATATCTTTATATGGTACGGGACATCCATTCCTTGGAATGTATTGCCTTATGTTAAGCGGACTCTGCGATGCATTTGACGGCAGAGTTGCCCGGACAAAAAAAGACAGAACTGAAGCTCAGTGCAAATTTGGAATCCAGATAGATTCTTTATCGGACTTGGTAGCATTTGGCATTCTTCCTGTCTGTATTGGTATTTCCATGATAATCTCAGGTCCTGGATTAAAGGGAGTTCCACATATTCCTTTTATCAAGCTTCACATTGTAACAGAGATCATCATTATCCTTATCATGCTTTTCTATGCCCTTACAGCAATGATCAGACTTGCGTATTTTAATGTTGTGGAAGAAGAAAGACAGAAAACTGAAAGCGGATCAAGAAAGACATATATCGGTCTTCCTGTAACATCAGCTGCACTTATCTTCCCATTTATACTTGTTATCCAGTATATTACACCAGCTGACGTTACACCTTTATACTTTGTATTTATGCTTCTTACAGCTATTCTATTTGTTACAAAGTTCAACATCAGGAAGCCAGGGCTTAAAGGTATCCTTATCATGGTTGGTATTGGTTTAGTTGAAGCTATACTTATAGCATTGAGGTATCCACGTGGCTAATATTTTGAAATATCTTTATGGTTCATATACTGGAAGGTTTATACTAACAGGCCTTACTAATAGAAATGTTTCTAAGGCCGCTGGATTATATTTAGATTCATACTTATCTAAGCCTCTTATCTATCCTTTTGCAAAAAAGAATAATATAGACCTTTCAATATGCAAACGTGAAAAAATATATCAGTATAAGAATTTTAATGACTTCTTTACAAGAGAATTAAAGGATAATGAACGACCAGTTAATATGGATCCTAATTGCCTTATAGCTCCTTGCGACGGTCTTCTAAGCGCTTACAGGATAACAGAAGGATTAGTAATCCCTGTTAAACAGAGCTGTTACAGGATAAAAGCTCTTTTACATAGCTCTGAACTTGCAAAAGAATTTAATGGTGGAATTGCTTTGGTCTATCGTCTCTGCGTAAATCATTATCATAGATATGTATATGTAGAAAGCGGTATCAAGGGACATAACCATTTTATAAATGGTGTTCTCCATACAGTTCGTCCTATTGCCCTTCGCACCCGTCCTGTTTTTATTGAAAACTGCAGAGAATTTACAGTTATCAAGACTCCCAATATGGGTAAGATGGTACAGATGGAAGTTGGCGCTATGCTTGTAGGTAAGATTGATAACTATGACCTGCAGATGAAAAAAGTAAGTCGCGGTAAAGAAAAAGGCCGCTTTTTATATGGAGGTTCTACAATAATTGTTCTTGTAGACGAAGAACATGCAAAATATGTAGATCCTAGACTTTTAAAAGCTACTATCCATAGAAAAGAAACTCCTGTTAGATTAGGACAGTCTATAAGTAGAATTTAAAAATATGGTATAAAACTTAATAAAACATAAAAAGGGGCTGTGAAAAAATGAGATAATCATTTTTTCCAGCTCCCTTTTTATAT
>CAMKMR010000260.1 GCA_946413945.1 uncultured Lachnospiraceae bacterium
AGTGTATTTATTACTTCAGGTATTTCTGATACAAGAGAAGCAGATGTTTTAAAGGCTCTTATTGATAATGGATTTGAAATTCTTGATGATATCAAGATGAATGAGTGGGTTTCTATTGTTGCAAGAAAGAAAAAGTAAAATTTCTTACAGGAGTTAATATGCATAGATTTTATGTTCCCGGAGTTGCAGAAGCAGATAAGTCAGTGATAATTGACGGGGAAGATGTTAATCATATAAAAAATGTTCTTAGACTTCGTGCTGGAGATGAGATAACAGTTGGTGATGGATCAGGTCGCGATTATACTTGCATTATAAGCGAGGTGAGCGAGGAAAGAGTTATAGCCGATATCATAGATATTAATGATAATGCGGCCGAACTTGCCTGTGATATCACCCTTTTTCAGGGCCTTCCAAAGAATGATAAGATGGAATTTATCATTGAAAAGGCCGTTGAGATCGGAGCAACTAGTATTGTTCCTGTTATGATGGATAGATCAGTAGTTAAATTTGATGATAAAAAGAAGATAAGAAAGCTTGAAAGATATAATCTGATAGCAGAATCTGCTTCTAAACAGTCAAGACGTGGTATAATACCAGAAGTAAAAAACTTTATGCAGATGAAGGAAGCTACTCAATTTGCAAAGACTATGGATATGATCATAGTTCCTTATGAATCTGCTGAGGGTATGGATTATTCTTTAGAGGTATTTAAAAAAGCTGCTTCAATGAAAAAGGTTGGAATTTTTATCGGGCCTGAAGGCGGTTTTGCCGATAAAGAGATTGAGGAATTAAAAAAGGAAGGGGCATATATTGTTTCTTTAGGGCACAGGATCCTTAGAACAGAAACAGCTGGTCTTACCAGCCTTTCAATTTTATCATTCCTTATTGAGACTAAAAAAATTGATGATTGATATAAAAACTGATGGAATAAAAATTGATTTGTAAAACGATTTATATTGTAAAACGATTTATATAAAAATTATTTGTAAAACGATTGATATAAGAATTTGTTGATAAAAAATTGATATAGAAAGAAGAAAAAATGGAAGCATATTTGGATAACTCAGCAACTACTAAGGTTTATCCCGAAGTGGCTAAGATGGTTATGAAGCTTATGACTTTGGATTATGGAAATCCTTCGTCATTACATAAAAAAGGAGTAGATGCAGAACATTATATTAAAGATGCTACAAAGATAATAGCAGAATCCCTTAAATGTCTGCCGGAAGAGATCGTTTATACTTCAGGCGGTACAGAATCTAATAATATGGCTATTATCGGTACAGCTCTTGCAAAGAGAAGAAAAGGCAAGCATATAGTTGTCAGTTCTATCGAACATGCATCGGTTCATTCTGTAATGCAATTCCTTGAAAAGGAAGGCTTTGAAGTTACTTATATTGGGACAGATTCTAAGGGGATAGTTGATGTAGAGAGATTTGTTGATGTAGTTAGACCTGATACTATTCTAGCTTCATGCATGATGGTAAATAATGAGATCGGTGCTGTTGAACCTGTAGCTGAAATAGCTAAGCTTTGCAAAAAGAAAAATCCTGATATCATAATGCATTCTGATTGCATCCAGGCTTATGGGAAGATGCCTATCTATCCAGGAAAGATGTCTATTGATCTTATGTCAGTAAGTGGTCATAAGATTCATGGTCCTAAGGGATCAGGCTTTCTCTATGTAAAAAAAGGAACCCTTCTTCGACCTATCATCTATGGTGGCGGACAGCAGAAAAATATGCGTTCTGGAACTGAAAATGTTCCTGCCATTGCTGGTCTTGGAGTAGCTGTGGAAGAGACATTTAAAGATTTTGATAAAAAGATAGAACATATGGCCAGCATGAAAAAGAGGCTTATAGAGAATCTTTTAAAAATTGAAGATGTTTATGATAATTCTGGTGATGCTTGTCATATTGCGTCGCTTAGTTTTAAAGGGGTAAGAGCTGAAGTTATGCTTCACACTCTTGAAGATAAGCAGGTTTATGTATCTTCGGGTTCGGCTTGCTCATCCAACAGTGCAAAAAAGCTTTCGGGTGTTCTTAATGCTATTGGCCTTGATAAGGACTTGTTAGAGGCAACCCTTCGTTTCAGCTTCAGTGATATGACCACGGTAGAGGAAGTGGATTATGCTATTCAGGTTGTAAATGAAGTACTTCCAATGCTTAGGCATTATAAACGTGGCTGAAAATCGGTGATAAAGTATACTGATCAATGAAGAGTTACTAAAATTATGAATCGGTGATAAATGATTCGATGATAAATTTCTTGATCGGTGATAAATGATTCGATAATAATTGCTAGATTAGTAATAAATGAATCATATCAGTAATAAATTAATTAATCTATAATAAATGAATTGAGGATTAAGATGGAATATAAAAGTTTTCTTATAAAATATGCGGAAATAGGTACAAAGGGAAAAAACAGATATGTTTTTGAAGATATCCTTTGTAAAAGAATAAGAATGAGATTAAAGCCGGAAGGCGAGTTCAGTGTCAGAAGAGAATATGGAAGAATCTTCATCGATGCTGAGTCTTCTTATGATTATGATAGAGTTATGGAAAAGCTTACAAAAATCTTTGGTATTACAGGTGTATGTCCTGTAGTTGTAACTGATGATTTTGAATATGATGCTATAGCTGATCTTCTTGTAAAATATGTTGCAGATGTATATGAAGATGACATGAATTTTACTTTTAAGATGAAGGTTAGAAGAAATAATAAGTCTTTCCCTATCAATTCTATGGAAATGGATGCTAAATTAGGAGAGGTTCTTCTCAATAATTTTGAAAAGGATGGACTTAAGGTTGATGTTCATAAACCTGATGTCTTAATGAATGTAGAGATAAGAGATAAGGTTTATATCTATTCTCTTACGATTCCTGGTCCAGGTGGACTTCCTGTAGGAACAAATGGTAAGGCTATTTCTCTTATTTCTGGTGGAATTGACAGCCCTGTCGCAACATGGATGATAGGTAAGAGAGGTGTCGAGATGGAAGGAGTATATTTTAATTCTCCTCCATATACTTCAGAAAGAGCACTCGAAAAGGTTCAGGATTTAGCAACGATAGTTTCTCAGTACTCAGGACCATTTAAACTTCATGTTATCAATTTTACTGAGATTCAGCTGGCTATCTATGATAACTGTCCTCATGATCAGCTTACAATCATTATGAAACGTTTTATGTTTAAGGTGGCTCAGGATATTGCCAGAAGAGAAGACGCTCAGTGCATAGTTACAGGTGAGTCGATTGGACAGGT
>CAMKMR010000261.1 GCA_946413945.1 uncultured Lachnospiraceae bacterium
AGAAGAGCTTTTACAAAATTTTCGCCACTGTATCTTGATCTAGCAGCTTTAGCGAGAATACCTTCTGCTCCAGAAACAGGGAAGTTGAACATACTAGGAGTTTTGCTGTTGTAATAACTGGCAACAGTAGTTTCATTTGCCCAGACTTCTGAAACCATATAAAATTTTGGATTCTTCTCTCTGCAATAACTAAACAGTTCCTTTAGGATAGCTTCATTTGTCTCGGGATCATTTCCTTCATAATGCATAGCCGCATCCATTCTGAAACCATCCACGCCATGTTCCATCCAGAAATCTGCGATATCAAGTATTTCTGCTTTTAAGGCCTCATTCTTTAAGTTAAGATCAGGCATTTCCTCCCAGAAAGAACCTTCATAATACCAATCAGTTCCTGGAACCGGATAATAAGAAGCATTTTCCTTATTCTTAGAAAAATTATAGTATCCAAAATACTTATTATCTTCTACCGAAGCTTCCTTACCATCTAAGCCCTTTAAATAATCACATGCAGCTTTAAACCATTCATGCTGAGACGATGTATGATTTATAACATAGTCGATTATCACATTTATCCCTCGTTTATGGGCTTCTTCGATAAGCTTGTCAAAGTCCGAAAGACTACCATATTCCTTATCGATCGACTTATAATCAACTACATCGTACTTATGGTAAGTTGTTGACTGACAAAGAGGCATAAACCATATACCATTTACGCCTAAGTCAGCTAAATAATTCAGTTTAGCTGTAACTCCGTTAAGATCGCCGATCTTATCACCATTTGAGTCAGCAAAAGATCTGACAAATATCTCATAATAATTCCTATATTCGTCATCCACAGCTTCTACAGATTTATATGTATCAAAGTCTACAGTATAAGTTTTATCATCTACATTAGTCTCAGTATTAGCTGTTTCATTTTTCTTACTATCATCCCTTGCTTCTGTCTTTATTTCTGTTGTCGATCCAGTCTCAGAATTATCAGGACTTGTTTTTGTACAAGCTGAAAAAAGTCCCATTGTTAATGTGGCCGAAATAATCAATGCTGTCAGTCTTTTCCCAAATCTCTTCATATTACCCTTTCTTTTCTCTTTATGTAGCAAAAGGCCGCGGAACCCGCGACCTTTTAGTTATGTCAAACTATTGAAAGTATTAACCCTTTACAGCACCACCTGTAACACCTTCTACATAGTACCTCTGAAGTGCCATGAAAAGAATAGTTACCGGAATAGCGATGAGAACACCGCCGGCGCAGAATCTTGTGAAATATCCCTGATAGTCATTTGTCTTAACCCATCTGAACATGGCAACTGCAACGTTAAATGACTTATCATTACCAAATGCAACATATGATGCAAAAATATAGTCAGCCCATGGAGCCATGAAAGCTGTGAGAGCTGTATAGATAAGGATAGGCTTTGAAAGTGGAATTATCATACTAACCATTATCTTCGCATTTGATGCTCCATCTATTCTTGCAGCTTCATCAATTTCCTTTGGTATTGTATCAAAGTAACCTTTACATACATAATAACCCATTCCAGAACTAGCTACATAAACAAGGATCAGACCAGGAATCGCACCATCCTGAGTAAGACCAAAGTTCTTTAAGAGGAAGTACATACAGATCATTGTAAGGAATCCTGGGAACATACCAAGTACCAGCCAGAATCTCATGATAAGTGTCCTGCCCTTAAATCTCATTCTTGAGAGCGCATAGCTGACACATACGATAACTATTGTCTGAAGAAGCGCTGTAATAAATGCTATTATGATTGAGTTCTTATACCATAAGACAAAGTTGGTCTGCTTTGTATCAAAAAGGAACTTGTAACTATCAAGTGAGAACTGTTTTGGAATGATATAATCAACCATTCCACCACCCATCTCATTATATGAACGGAAGCTCTGCATTACAATTCCAAAGAATGGGAAAAGCCATATGATACTCATTAAGATAAGTACAACATATGCAGCTATATTTCCCGCTCTCCTCTTTTTAGACATAGAAGCCATTTTAATATCTTTATTTTCGCTATCCATTACTGGAATCCCTCCTCATCTTTTACTGATGGAAGCATGTTATAAACAACGAGTGCAATAACAGCTGTAACAACGAATACCATAATACCTAAAACAGCAGCCATCTTGTAGTTAGTTTCATTTACAGTTAACTTGTAAAGCCATGTAACAAGAAGGTCTGTCTGACCGGCATTACCTGCATAATTGATTGAAAGTGGACTACCACCATTAAGCAGATAGATAACGTTAAAGTTGTTTAAGTTACCTGTATACTGTGTAAGGAGGAATGGTCCTGTGATAAAGAGCATGTATGGTAATGTGATGTATCTGAACATCTGCCATGGTGTTGCTCCATCAATACGAGCTGATTCATAAAGATCTGCTGGGATATTCATAAGAAGACCCGTAGCGATCAGCATAAGGTATGGGATACCGATCCAGATATTGATCACAATGATAGTTACCCTTGCGAGTGCCGGATTTGTCCAGAACGGAATAGCAGTCCTTATCCAGCCCCACTTAAGAAGTATACCATTGATCAGTCCATCTGCTGCAAACATCTTTGAAACATAAAGAAGAGAGATAAACTGTGGGATAGCTATTGTAAGAACAAGTATTGTTCTCCAGAACTTCTTAAACTTAACTCCTTTTTTATTGATCAGCATAGCAACAGCTATACCAAGGAAATAGTCGATGAATGTAGCAAAGAATGCCCAAACCAGTGTCCAAAGAAGTACTTTAATAAAAGTCTTACCAAAGCCGGATCCTGAAAATGAAACCAGCTGTTTAAAGTTATCAAAACCTACCCATGTAAAAAGGTTTGTAGGTGACTGATGTGTCTTATCATAGTTTGTAAATGCAACACAGATCATGAAAATGATTGGAAGTACTGTAAATACAAAAACACCAAATACTGGAAGAGACATAAGTGTCTTATCAAAGTTTTCATTAAAAAGTGATGCAATTACCTTTTTATTAGAAGGTAAAGCCTTACCGGCCTTAAGCCTGTTTTCTTCATTGTAATTTTCTCTTACATTTAATCTCCATATAAGAATAAATATAAGAATGATGATGATAGTTAATATACCAAAAAGAAGGATCAAAAAGCTGTTATCACCATAAACAGTTTTTCTCTTAACCTTCATTGTTTCTATTGTACCAAGTGTATTAAGTTTTCCTAAATATTCAATTCCTGTATTAACGAGATACCAGATAAATAATAATTCC
>CAMKMR010000262.1 GCA_946413945.1 uncultured Lachnospiraceae bacterium
TCTTAGGGAAGAAAGTTACTGACGTAGATAGTGATGAAATAAGTGGAAAGAAGTTTGGCTTTAACTGGTTTATTCCAACAATTATCAAATTCAAAAAACAGTTTATCACAGTTCTGATAGCCGTACTGTTTATACAGATATTAGGAATATTTACACCTTTAATGACTCAGGTTGTAGTAGATAAAGTTCTTACTCATAGAACACTTAATACATTATATACGATATCTATTGGTATTTTTATAGTATATGTTTATGAACTGATAATTAGTATCTGTAAAGCATATCTCTTTGTGCATACAACCAACAGAATTGATGTGATATTAAGTCAGAGATTATTTAAGCATCTATTTTCGCTTCCGCTTAAATACGTCGAAAGCAGGAGAGCTGGTGAAACGGTAGCCAGAGTAAGAGAACTTGATCAGATAAGAAATTTCCTTACAGGAACTCCGCTTTCCTCAATGATAGATGTAGTCTTTATTATCGTATATATTGTAGTGATGCTCTTTTACAGCAAGTTACTCACACTTATTGTTGTTATGGCGATTCCATTTTTTGTGTTATTATCAGCAGTAATAACTCCATTATATAAGAAGAGTCTTGATAAAAAATTTGAGACCGGAGCGGCTTCACAGTCATTTCTTGTAGAAGCGATAAATGGAATTCAGACTATTAAATCATTTGCGCTGGAAGAAAAATTTGAAGAAAAATGGGGAAATCTTCAGGCGGATTATGTTAGAGCAGGATATAAAACTGCCATGATCGGACATACATCAAGTGTAATAGCAAACTTTATTCAGCATATCCTTGATCTGCTTATTCTTTCCGTAGGAGCAAAGCTTGTAATTGATCAAAAGTTAAGTATAGGACAGCTGGTTGCATTTAGAATGCTTTCTGGAAGAGTAAGCGGACCGGTGCTTAGGCTTGTTCAACTTTGGCAGGAATATCAGCAGGCAAAACTGTCAGTGGAAAGGATAGGAGATATATTTAATTCACCTAAGGAGACTCAGTCTAAGCAGGGAATAAAGAAATTGCCAGAACTAAAAGGGCGTATATCATTCAATAATGTCAGATTTAGATATAGGATTGATGGGAGTGATGTGCTGCACGGCATATCTTTTGAGTTGAAAGAAAATAAGATATATGGTCTTGTAGGTAGGAGTGGATCCGGAAAGAGTACTATATCAAAACTTATACAGAGACTGTATATACCACAAAGTGGAAAGATAACGGTGGATGGAATGGATATATCTCTTATAAAGCCTCAGCTTTTAAGAGAGCGTATAGGAGTAGTATTACAGGAAAATTTTATGTTTAATGGAACAGTGGCAGAGAATATTTCTATTCACTGTCCTGATGCAGGAATTGACAGAGTTATAGAAGCTGCCAGAATTGCCGGAGCCCATGATTTTATAACAGAATTAGAAGAGGGCTATAATACGATAATAGGTGAAAAAGGTGTATCTTTATCAGGAGGACAAAAACAACGTATAGCTATAGCAAGAGCTATAATCAATAATCCTAGAATTCTTATATTTGATGAAGCGACATCTGCACTTGATTATGAATCAGAAAGTATAATACAAAGAAATTTAAAAGAGATTTGTAAAGGCAGGACTGTACTTATCATTGCTCATAGACTTTCGACACTTGCATCTGCTGATGAAATCCTGGTAATAGATAAAGGAAATCTTGTTGAAGCAGGACCTCAGGATAGACTTCTTGCGCAGAATGGACTTTATACTCATTTATATAACAGTCAGATGAGAGGGGAGGTAGATGCATGAATAAACATATAGAAAAACAATTAAAAACGAGAGATAAAAATTTAAAATATGACTTCCTGCCATCCATAATAGAAATAATTGAAAAACCTGCAAATAGAGTTGCAAATATTATAATCCTGTTACTGATAAGTTTTATCATTATTACTGTAATATGGGCATATTTCTTTAAAATAGATATAAGTATAGTAGCTCAGGGAACAGTTGCTTATAAAGATACAGTGGTTAGCGTTACATCTCTTAGCCAAGGAATGCTTTCAGAAGTGCTGGAGGGTGAAATACATGTAAATGAAGGCGATGTAATATGTAAATTCTCAACAGAAGCCGAAGAAGAAGCTTTAGATGATTATCAGCACAAGCTGGAAGTGGATGAGTTGAAGAAAAAAGCATATGAAATGCTATATGAAAAGTATAAGAAAGAAGATTACACTTCTTTGATATTTGGCAATGAACTGGACAATAATCTAGTTGTTGAAGAGATTGTAACAGAGAATGAGCTTTTTCTTTACAGATTAGAGATTGAAAATGAGGATAATCAAGTTCTGTTAAAGAAGAATCAGTTATTTACTGTTAGTAAGAATCTAAATGATATTGATTCTGAAATTCGAGATATTAATGCAAAAATTAAAGAATTAAATGTAAGCATTGAATATAAAACTATAATAGCTTCTAAATCAGGCGTTTTTGTTCCAAGTGACGATTTATATATTGGTAAGACTTTAAAACAGGGAGATGTCATAGGATATATAATACCTGAAGAAAAAGAATATATTTTTACTGCATATGTTTCTGATGAAGACATCAATGATCTTAATATAGGTGATATAGTTAATATAAAAATAAATGCTTATCATGAAACACGGTATCAGGTTATTTCTGGTGTGGTTGAAAATATAAATCAGGTACCAGCAAATATTGAAAATAAGGGAATAGTATATAAAGTAGACATATTATTAAATGATAAACCTGATAGTCTGATGCTGGGAATGGAAGGGACGGTAGATATCGTAACAGGTAAACGGAGTGTGTTGGATTATTTCCTTGAACCGTTTATTGATGGATTAAAAAACAGCTTGAAAGAAAAATAGATAGTAAAGATAAAAAAATACCTCCTCAAGCTGACTATGGATGTCCTTTTAAAGGAGGTTGTTTTTTAGTTTATTAAAGACAGAAGGAAATAAAATCCTCTGCAAGCGGAAAAATATGTTCTTTTTAGGTTTCAATTAAAAAATTTGGAATTTCAATGGCTTAGTAGAAAGCGTTAGTATTTCAAGTTACTTTGGAGTTCTTTAAAAATTGAATAATGTAAGGTGTTCTTGCGGTTTACATAAAGAGTGTTTTCTTGTGCAAAATTGACAAAGATGGTGGTGGGGCATATTAATATGTGCTAAAAGTGTTGACTTTTATATTCTTCTAAAATATACTCTAGACACAAAGTTAACAGTTAGCAAACATAGAGAAATCT
>CAMKMR010000263.1 GCA_946413945.1 uncultured Lachnospiraceae bacterium
AAGTAACTGACAAAAATTGAAGAGGCATAATGTTCTTTGGAGATGATCTGAATTTCAGTGCACTTCCATATACACCTCATGAAATTGAAAATGCAAGTCATTCATATGAACTTCCGGCTGTTCATAATACTATCGTAAGAGTTGCAAAAGCTCAGATGGGCGTAAGTGGAGATGATAGCTGGGGAGCTAAGACTCATCCGGAATTCCTTATTCCTGTTGAAGATGAGATGGTATTTACATTCTGTTTCAAGGGGATTTAATGATTTGAAATATTAAATACTTTTTTTACGTTCAATAAAAAAGAAGGACCAATGGATCATATCAAACCTAGGTCCTTCTTTTTTATGAACTACACTTTAGATAATTTAGGCTTGCCATGAATACACTTTTTTTACTGGATTACTTGGAAGCCGCCGGCAGAAATTATAGCATCTAATTTTTGACCTTTTTTGCAAAGAGGGCATTCATGAGAATTATATGACTGATAACCCTCAATATCTTTTGCGTGAAAGATAGAATGAATTGGAATGTTTTTAACTTCATCAGTGGCTGAAAAGATAGCAGAGATTCCTTCAACAATTCCACCGTAGTATTCGATACACTCAAGAGCCTGATCTAAGGTCTTGCCTGTTGTAGCAGTTGCTAAAAGAAGCAGGATGTGTTTGCCTTTTATCATAGGAATGAGATTATCCTTAAATAGAAGCTGGCCAAGTGAATTCTGCTCAGGAGTTGTTATATAAATGGTCTGATGCTGATTCATGCACATGATACCTGAATTAGTAAGTTCGTCTGCAAGATACGCACCTATAACATCAGTACCATCCATACAAACAATTGCATCAACAACTGTAGTTGCAAGATAATCAGAAGCAAGTGATTTTGCTACAGCTTTTGCCTCACTGGCTCTGGCTTTAAGAGTAGTAAGATCGATCATATAGTTGATGTGAGAAGAGGATGTGGCGAAATGCCCAGGTGTAACCTTTAATTTAATAAGATTGTTGTAAGCTGAATCAATTTTGAAAGTATTTTGCATAGTTTCCCTCCTGTAATATAATATGCATCATTCTTAAATGCAATTTACATATAACCCAATTAATATTATAGTTTCTATTAGAGTCTGACACAAGGCTAAATTATATTCAGCATGTAGCTCTTCTTACTATGAGAGAATAGGCTGTATGACTATTAAGTGTTTTGTATCGGATTTTACCTAATTGTGCAAATATCACCTGACATTGAGGGGAAATAGAAATTACAAAAAAAGAGGTTGACGATATAAAAAAAACTGTGTTAATATCAGTTTCGTTGGTAACTATAAAGAATATTAAGAAAGGAGGACGCATCAAAATGATTATTTTTAGAAACTATTATGAAAAAAGAATTTCATATGACATTTTTACTTTAAGACGCGATGCGCTCTCTTTGTGTGAATAATAGCATCGGATATTAGATATCTAGCCCTTGAAGTAATTGTTTGCTTCAAGGGCTTTTGTTTTGTAAAAAAACTGTGCCCTTCAAGGCACAGTTTTTTTGGTGATAAGACCCGCTTGTTACTGTGATAAGCCACGTATTATGCAGGGTGTGCAGGCAACAAGTAGATTTTAAAGGGTTGGGATAGCATAAGACACAAAGAGAAGCGTATTGTTATGACTTGCATGGGAGGACTTAATGACTGAAACGGTAATATCAAATAAAGAACAAACAAAAACAAAACAATCAAAGCAGGAAAATTCAAAAGTTATAGCTAAAAACAAAGGTAAGAATAAAGGTTTATGGACCCGGGACTTTACTATCATAACTATAGGCAGTGTAATATCTATGCTGGGGAATTCACTTGTGGGATTTGCTATGAGTCTTATGGTGCTGGATTATACCAGTTCATCTATGTTATATGCGATTTACATAGTGACATTCACTTTACCACAGCTGGTTTTACCAATAGTTTCAGGAGCAATCCTTGACAGATTTTCCAGAAAAAAGATGATCTATACGCTGGACTTTATCAGCGCAGGAATATATCTTGCAATGGCTATTCTGTTATGGCGCGGAATGTTTAACTTTGTATTATTTGCTGTTATATGTTTTGTATTAGGCGCGATCAACAGCACATATATGGTAGCTTATGACAGCTTTTATCCATTACTTATACCAAAGGGATATTATCAGAAGGCATATTCTATTTCGGGTATGCTTGAGACCATGACCGCTGTTATGGTACCGGTGGCTACAGTCATCTATAATAAGATTGGTATAGCGCCACTTATGATATTAAATGCAGTTACATTTTTAGCTGCGGCAATATTCGAAACGCAAATAAGTCAAACAGAGGAATATATTGAAAAACAGGCCAATGAAACAAAGCGTTTAATGGCAGGAGAAAATGATACTGAAAAATCTGCTTCTATAAAGAGAACCTTAGGAGATATTAAGGAGGGCTTAAAGTACCTTAAAAGTGAAAAAGGCCTTCTTGCCATTGCCTGCTATTTTTTCTTTAGCATGATGGTAAGTGGATCTGAAAATGTAATTGCCCTGCCTTTTTATAAGAATCATTTTACTAATGGTGAATACATCTTTATTCTGGTTACAGGAATGATGTTGTTTGGAAGAGTTGTAGGTGGAGGGGTTCATTATAAGACTAAGATTCCTCCAAGATATAAATACAGACTGGCGATGTGCATATATATCATAGTAAATACGATCGATGGTATTTTTATGTTTTTACCTGTAAAGATTGCTGTGATAATAAGCTTTATAAATGGTATGTGCGGAGTGACAAGTTATACCATAAGAATTTCTTCTACTCAGAATTATGTTCCTGATGAAAAGAAGGGAAGATTCAATGGAATATTCCTTCTTCTTACAACAGTTGGATCTTTGTTGGGGCAGATAATATCAGGAGCTTTAGGTGAGATAATGGATGCGAGACTGGCACATTTAGCTATCAGTGTCATTGCACTTGTTATGGCCCTTGTACTTATTGGTGGAAATAGAAAAGAAGTCGAAAAGATATATAATACAGATAATTAAACTGATCGATCGAGCCCTGTTCTTTCTTGTTAGCAGGTGATGTGCTATTATGAAATATACGTGATTAATGGGGCTAAGGATTATTTTTGTTTTGATCTAAGGGCTGTATTGATAGAGCTTTCTTAGTTTGTGAAAAGAGGGCTGTATTGATAGAGTTTTCTTAGTTTGTGAAAAGAGGGTGTTTATTTTTCTCTAAGAAAAAGGGCTATA
>CAMKMR010000264.1 GCA_946413945.1 uncultured Lachnospiraceae bacterium
CTTCCGGCACACATAATGCTACCTTTACCTGATTAAAGCCTGCATTTGAAAAAAACATTTTACTTCCCTAGATAATTATAACAAAGCTGGCTAAAAGAAAAAGTAAGGTATAGATGATTATCTGAGGAGTAAGAAGCAGGCTTCTTTTAAGATCAGATCTTAAAGTTCTTTTAAATTGATTCATAGCTTATTCCTTAAGCAGACTTATAAGTAAGTCTCCATTTATTCCATTATTTTTTATTTCCCTCATGCTGGTATTTTTAAGAAGATAAATGTCACTGCAAAGTTCAAATATCTTCTCTTCATGTGAGGCGATGATGACCATACCGCCAGCCATAGCAAATTTTTTAAGAAAATCAGAAATATCTTTTTTTGCTACAAGATCAAGAGCAGCAAATGGTTCGTCTAATAGAAGGACACGTGGCTCATTGATAAGAACAGAAAGAATAGATAATCTTTTTTTCATGCCGCCGGACATAGCTTTTATCGGAGTATCTATAAATGATGCTACCCCAAGACTGGCAAAGGGCTCAAGTTTTATCTTTTCTAAGATCGCTTTTTTTGAAAGAGGAGTCCAAAGCCTTATATTATCTAAGGCTGAAAGTTCTTCGATAAGAGGATTCTCCTGGCTTACCAGTCCAAAATTTTTCATATAGGAAGGATCATTTACTGAAATATCATCCAGAGATATCTCGCCCTGTTTTATCTTTTTCACGCCTGAAAGGGCATGAAGAAGGGTGGATTTGCCGGATCCATTCATTCCTAAAAGGCCGGTGATCGAACCATATTCAGCTGTAAAACTGACATCTTTTAAAACAAGCTTATTCTTATAGGAAAGAGTAAGAGAGGTACATTTAAGCATAAGGGTTATCCTCCTCGATCACATGGAAATCAAGATAATCAAAATCAATAGATTCAACAAATGAATCTTTGGTAAAGCGTGTTCTTGCATGTTTTATAAAGTCTTTCTTATTTATATCCAGCCACTGAGGGATTGCAAGGTCGAATTCATTGCAGCAATCCTCAAGAGCTTTATAAACTTTATGGGTACGAGACATTTCAGGGTCGTCGATTATTATCACTGTATCTCTCATCAAACGATTTTCTTTTATTATTTTTGCCCAGACTCTGAACATATTAGCCTCCTAATTTAAGATTAATTTAAGATTATAAAACTATATTAGCTAGTAATTTATAGTAAACAAGTGATATACTAATATCGTTTTAATAAAAAACAAATCTAGTATAACACAAAAAGGTGTGAGATTTGACTTAATATTTAACGATATTAATTTAT
The DNA here is from genome assembly GCA_946413945.1 of uncultured Lachnospiraceae bacterium. Classification (GTDB taxonomy): domain Bacteria; phylum Bacillota; class Clostridia; order Lachnospirales; family Lachnospiraceae; genus Eubacterium_Q. The sequence continues at coordinate 1,298 of CAMKMR010000264.1, forward strand.
GGGAAAAGGAGCAAGCAACATGGGAAACGACTTTAATAATTTTAATATGGCAGGTAATCCGGGGGAAAATCCAAATAACAGGCAGGATAACACAGCAGCCAATATGGGCATGCAGAATTATGCAAACAATGTAAATGGAATGAACCACGGTGCCGCAGGAAGTATGGCAAACGGTATGAACCACGGTGCCGCAGGGAATATGGCAAACGGGATGAGTCAAAACATCGCAAGCCACTTGGCAGGAACCACAGCAAATAGTATGACAAATGGAGTGAACCACGGTGCCGCAGGAAATATGGCAAACGGTATGAACCACAGTGCCGCAGGAAGTATGGCAAACGGGATGAATCATAATACCGCAGGAAATATGACAAACGCAGTGAACCACGGTGCCGCAGGAAATATGGCAAACGGTATGAACCACAGTGCCGCAGGAAATATGGCAAACGGAGTGAACTATAGTGCCGCAAAGAGTATGCCTGGAAGCACAGTAAACGGAATGAATAATAACATAAACAGCGTTGAAGAAGAGCCAGAAACTTCAATCGCAGATGATCTTATGAGATTAGATGCACAGGAAAGAAGAAATTATACAGACAGAATGAAAGATCATACCATGAGCCAGATGGAGTATGGTTCAGATCCATCTATAAAGAAGGCTCCAGTAGTGCCTCAGACTCCAAGTACTAAGGCTAATGAGCCTAAAGAAGATAAAAAGGGCAAAGATAAAAAAGAAAAAAAGAAGGTTTCAGCTGTTAAGATGGCTGCATTTGGACTTATCTTTGGTATTGTAGCCGGCGTTGCATTTGAAGGCGTTCATTATGGTGCAGAAAAGATGTTTGGAAACAGTTCAAGAAGAAGCAGAGAAACATCTACAGAAGAAGCTTCAAGAGGCAACGGAAATATTGTACCTGGCAGCATAGTTGATACATCAGGAGATACAACAACGCTTAACTATGATGTGGCTGATATTGTTAAGAAAACTCAGACAGGTATATAATATTAATAATGGACAAAAAAAGCAAAATTCTGGAAACAATAACAATAAAGATGAAAACACAGTATGATTTCTTCTCTGAGACTTATGATTCAGAAATGGAAGGTTCTGGTTCCGGTATCATTATCGGAAAGAGCGACAAGGTTCTTTATATAGCTACTAATTATCACGTTATAGATGGAGCCGATACTATAAAGGTTGGTTTCTGTGATGGCGAATTAGTTGATGCTAAGGTTATCGGTGGTGATAAGGATCAGGATATAGCTGTTGTAGAAGTAAATCTTTCAGATATGCTTGATTCAACAATGAATGCCATTACAATTTCTGAGATAGGCGATTCTGATAAGGTTCAGGTTGGTGAGCCTGCTATAGCAATTGGTAATCCACTTGGTTTTGGTCAGTCAGTTACAGTTGGATATGTCAGCGCGGTTGACAGAACAATCAGCGGTTCAGATAACAATATGACATATATTCAGACAGATGCAGCTATAAACCCTGGTAACTCAGGTGGAGCTCTTATTAATGCAAAAGGTCAGGTTATAGGTATCAATTCTGTTAAATATGTAGATAGTAAAGTTGAAGGTATGGGATTCTCTATTCCTATCAATACAGCTATGGAACTTATAAATGATATCATCAGTGGTAATTATGGCAAATCTTATCTTGGTATTTCTGGTATAGAAATTGGAAAACAGTACTCAGAAATATACGGCATGCCTGAAGGTGTCATGATAAAGGAGGTTGAGGATGATTCACCTGCAGATAAAGCTGGATTAAAGAAGGGTGATATAATTGTTGAATTTGATGGAACTGAAGTTTATACTGTTAAAGAACTTCAAAAATTAATAAGGAAAAAGGAAGCTGGAAATAAAGTTGAAGTCGTTTATGAGAGAGTAGATGACCTTGGTTCATATAAAGAACATAAGGCGACTGTTACTCTT
>CAMKMR010000265.1 GCA_946413945.1 uncultured Lachnospiraceae bacterium
ATCCTTAATGAAGTCGTTAAAATGATAAAGCCGGGGGGAATGATCCTTTATTCTACCTGTACCTTTGCACCTCTTGAGGATGAAGAAAGTGTAGAATATCTTCTTTCTCTTGATCCTGCTCTTTGTCTTGTGGATTTTCCTGTTGATGAAAATTTTGTCAGAGGCAGATCTGACTGGGGAAAGACTGATAATAAAGATCTGGAAAAAACTGTACATCTCTATCCGCATAAGGTAAAGGGAGAGGGACATTATGCAGCTCTTATAAAAAAGAGAACAGCTGATGAAATGGAAGAAATAAGAAGGCAATCTAAGGATGATAACAGTGTGCCATATAAAGCTCCATATTCTGAGGCAGCACTCTGTTCAGATATCTGTTTAAAAAGAGCTAAGCTTTCAGATGAGATAACTGAATTCCTTTCACATATAAAAAAGGATTATGATCCTGCATGTTTTGAATTAAAGAATGACAAGCTTTACTATATTGAAAAAGGTCTGCCTGAAGTATCAGGCCTTAGGGTTCTTCGTTTTGGACTTCTTATGGGTGAACAAAAAAAGAATCGTTTTGAACCATCCCAGGCACTGGCTATGACTTTAAATGCTGACCTCTTTGATAACCGGCTCTTACTTGATCTTTCTGATGAACGAGTCCTTAAATATCTTAAAGGTGAAACGCTTGATATAAGTGATAATGATAAGGTTAAAGATGGCTGGGTTTTGGTCTGCTGTGATGGCTTTCCACTTGGTTTTGGAAAACTAAAAAATTCTACTTTAAAGAATAAATATCTTCCTGGATGGAGAATGATGTAATGGATAAATTTTTAGATCTTAATAAAGGAAGCTATGGCTACCTTACGCGTTACAGAAGAAGACAACTGCTCCTTATGTTTTTAATAGCCTGCTTTATCATAGCTGATGTAGTTATCAGTCTTCTTGTATTTAAAACCAGAAAGACCTGGTTTATCGTACTTGGAACAGTAATGAGCATTCCATTTGCAAGAAATATGGTAAATTATATCATGATAATAAAAGCTAAAGCATTAACCAAAGAGGAGTATGAGAAAGCGGAAGAACTTTCGGGAAAGTATCATTTTGTAATGGCTTATGATATTTCTGTAACAGGCAGCGAGGGACTTATATTTTATCCATGTCTTACAGTTTTTAATAATAATATCATAGCCTATGTTCCAGCAGAATCTGATAAAAATTCGAGAACTGCTTCATATCTTAAAAAATGTCATACTGATGATCTTAAACCTAGAGTCTGTATTGTAGATAGTTTTGAGAAATTCGAAAAAGAAATTTCTAAGATTAAAGTTCCGAAAGAAAGCCAGAAGAAGGAAGATCTTCGAATTGCAGCAAAAATTCTTACTTTAGGACTGTAATTACATAGCTTATGTGCTATGTAATTTAGGATGATGATCATAGTTTATGTACCATGATATTTAGGATGATGTATGATCATAGCTTTTGCCATGATATAGTTATTCGCGACTTTAGCTTATATTTTTTTTATAAGGAATAATTTCATGAAAGAAATAATAATAAAAAGAAATGAAGAGGGGCAGAAATTAAAGAAGCTCCTCTTTAAAATATTAGACAAAGCACCAGCTTCATTTAGCTATAAAATGCTTAGAAAAAAGAATATCAAACTGAATGATAAAAAGGCTGATGGGGAAGAAATCCTTAAATGCGGTGATTCTCTTAAGATTTTTTTATCTGATGAAAGCTTTGAAAAATTTTCATCGATAAAGCTTTCAGCCGGTGAACAAAGTGCCATAGACAGTAAAATGCATAATAAAGTAAATGACATAGAAAAACATGGCATAAAATCTTCAAGCTCTAAAAAATTCAGGATCAAAAAATCTGACATTCTTTATGAAGATGAAGATATAATCTGTGTTAATAAAGCAGCCGGTATCTTATCCCAGAAGGCTGATAAAAATGATTATTCGATTAATGAAGCTTTGATCGACTATATGGAAGAAAATGGAAGTGATCAGCTTACTTTATTTAAACCTTCTGTCTGCAATCGACTGGATAGAAATACTTCCGGTATAATACTTTTTGGTAAAACTATTAAAGGCTGTCAGTATCTTTCTTCGGTTTTAAAAGATAGAAGTCTTAAAAAATATTATTTTGCAGTAGTAGCCGGTATAGTTACTGATCCAGTAAAAGGAAGAGCATATCTGTCAAAGGATAAAGAGCTAAATAAGGTTAAAGTTATTTCTGAAGCTGATTATAAACTTCTTAATCCTTTAGATAAAAAGAAATATGATGAGATAATCACTGATTATACGCCTGAAGCATATGGGAACCATCTTACACTGCTAAAGATTCATCTTGTAACTGGTAAAACTCATCAGATAAGAGCTCATTTAAAGTTCCTGGGACATCCTATCATCGGAGACATGAAATATGGAAATGAAGTTATAAACCGTAAATATAGATCTTACAATGTTAAATCTCAGCTTCTTCATGCAACTCAGGTGAGTTTTCCAAAAGGAAATGATTCTTTCAATATGAAGGTTTCCGGTAAAAATATTATGTCACCTATCCCGGAGATTTTTTTAGAATTGCTTAACGATTGATGCAAAATAGCATGTTCGGTTATAATCTAAATATTGCTTGGATAATTATAATATTGTTTGGATTATTATAATATTGTTTGGATTATTATAATATTGTTTGCCTAAAATAGAAGGAGAGTCTATGGCTACATGGAGTACTAGAGGTTTAAGAGGATCAGGCCTTGAAGATCTTATCAATTCTACAAATGAATACTATCGCAGAGCAGGTCTTTGTCTGGTTCAAAAAATCCCTACTCCTATAACTCCTGTTAAGTTTGATAAAACTACTCGCCGTATTACAGAAGGTTACTTTGAAAAAGATTCAACAGTTGATTATATTGGCGTGGTTCAGGGAATAGCTTTATGTTTTGATGCAAAAGAATGCAGGACAGATACATTTAGCCTTCAGAACATTCACGAGCATCAGATCAACTTTATGGAGGAATTTGAAAAACAGGGTGGTATAGCATTTCTTATCATCAATTTTACTATGAGAAATGATTTTTATTATATGCCCTTTAGAGAACTAAAAAAATATCTGGACAGGACTAAGGATGGTCACGCTAAGAATTTCAAATATGAAGAATTATCAGATGATTTTTTTCTTAAAAAGAATAGTAAAGTTCTGGTGCCTTATCTGGATGCTATAAATGTAGATCTGTC
>CAMKMR010000266.1 GCA_946413945.1 uncultured Lachnospiraceae bacterium
CTGAATTACCATTTCACAGAGGCGCTTTGAAGCCCCCATGATATTGGTAGGATTTACAGCCTTATCTGTTGAGATAAGGACAAAACGGGAACATCCATTTACCATAGCAGCATAGGCTGTTTTATAAGTACCGATAACATTGTTTTTAATTGATTCACATGGCGAATCTTCCATTAAAGGTACATGCTTATGTGCTGCTGCATGATAAACAATGTCCGGTTTAAATCTTTCAAATATTTCCATTATTCTTCTTGAGTCACGTACTGAACCGATGATTGTCTCAAGATGAAGTTCCGGATATTTTTCTTTTAATTCCAGCTGAATGGAATATGCATTATTTTCGTAGATGTCAAAAATTATAAGACATTTTGGCTCATGCTTTGCCACCTGACGGCAAAGCTCTGATCCGATGGATCCGCCACCGCCTGTTACAATGACTGTCTTTCCTTTTATTGATTTAAAAACTCCACTCATATCAGCTTTTATAGGTTCTCTTCCAAGAAGATCTTCAACTGATACATCCTGCATAGTTTTTACTGAAATCTGCCCCTTTACAAACTGGTATACACCAGGGATAGACTTTATCTCACAATCTGTGTTCTGACATATATGTATAATATCTCTTTTAGTTGCTGCATCCATACTTGGGATTGCAATAAAGATTTTTTCTATATGATAATCCTCAACTGCTTTAAGGATATCATCTCTTCCACCTACGATCTTAACACCATCGATATAGCGGTTCCATTTGTTTCGGTTATCATCGATTATGGCAACAACCTTACCATCCACGCCGGATCCCTTATTTATGTCTCTAAGGATCATATGACCAGCTGAGCCTGCCCCAATAAGCAGGATTCTTGGATAAGACTGGCTTTTTTTATTCGCTCTAAGAAGCCTTATAAATCTGTATGAATATCTGATTCCTGTTGTGATAACGAACTGGAGTATTCCGCCAAGTACATAATATGCAAGCGGCATCCTGTGGAATATTAAACTTATTCCTAAAACATGGATTATTATAGTTATGCTGTTTGCGTAAATGAGCCTTATCAGTTCTTCAAAACTTGCAAAAATCCACATGGAATTATAAAGCTTAAAGCACTGAAACGTGACAACCGTTACAAACGCATAAAACAGATAGAAATCTAAAAAACTGTTTAGATATACTCCGTCAATTTTTGAATAAGAAAAATCGAATCTTACTAGAAGTGCAAAGAAATATGCAGCTGCAATAGAGATGATATCAAATAATATAAGAAATACTGAGACTATCTGCCATTTCTGAAATCTCTTATATTCTTTGATATCAACTTTATCTAAGTCAGTATCATCATCGACTTCATTTAAATTTTGATCTTTTAACTCTTTCATTTTCCCACTTTTCCCCAGTTAAAGTTTGAATAATTAATCAATCCTTTTTACTATCTCTAAGCCGACTGTAACTTCTATACATCTTCCCAAAAGCTCAGTTACAACCACGGCTTTTCTTTTGTGCCTGTCAATTTTTTTTACTTTTGCCTCCTGACCGACAAGAGGTCCACTTATTATCTTAAGTATATCCCCATTGATTATGCCTTTTGATAAATCTGCCTCTTCGTTATCCCCCATTAAAGTGGTTAAGAAGTCTACTTCTTCTTTAAATATAGGGCTTATATCCTTTCCTACTTTTAAAAAAGTCACAAAACCAGAAAACTTTTCCAGATATGGAACAATTTTATTTGGGTCCTCCGTAACAATAAATATATACCCGGCAAAAAGCTTTTCTTTAGTAGTAAACCATTTTCCTGCTATCCTTTTGGGCATATTTTTATATGGGACTATGATCTTCTCATAGTCCTTCTTTGGAAGTACTGATATAAGTCTTTCTTTAACTTCATACTCTTTGCCATTTTCAATCCAAAGAACATACCAATTTGAGTTATCCATATACGATGCTCCGTTTACTTAAAAACTGATTTATAATGATCTTTAAATATTATCCTGGATTTTTTTCATCTTAATATCATTCTGCTATTAATTATCTTTAAATTCCTAAAATGAAATAAAGCAACAACCTAAAATGATCTAAACCTATTTTTCTTCAGGATATTTTAGGGTAAGCTTCGCCATATGAACGCATTATCAATGATAAAGGTTCAACTAAAGACCATATATCATTGTATCTTATCAGGGTGCACTTAGGACAACCACTGACTTATTACAAATCATTAATCAGCTACTACAAGTTTAAGCTTTGCTTTATTACTCTGATTTCCATCTGAGTCGACAATATAATATGTTAACTCATATGTTCCATCAGTATTCATATCGTAGCCTCCATCTACATGGATTATATGGTAAAGATCATCTTGTAAATCCTTATCATCAATAATCTGTTCCACATAAGCTGTTGGTTCAAAATTTGCCCCCTTAGGAAGCGTCACTTCGTGAGTTTTAAGCTTGATGACTGGAGCGCCGGTAGATACCATTTCCGGATCCTTATATCCTTCATCTTCAGTTGTGGCCTCTGTAGTAGGGGTTTCTGTTGGCTTTTCCGTTGGTTTTTCTTTTTTTTCTTCAGCAGGCTTTTCTTCTTTTTCTTCTTTTTTATTATCAGAATCAGAAGTCTTATCATCGGCATTAACATATTTAACAAGCTTGCTTACCTTGGCAAGGTTGTTTGAATAATCATAAACAGCATATGTAACCAAAGCTTCTGTTCCGCCATTTGTTACTGCTATATCATATATTCTTACACTGCTTGAAAGATCACCGTCTTTATTATCATAAGCTGAAACTCCATAAAGGAGATTTGATAATGGTTCTCCCTCCACATAGGTAAGGTCTGCTGTTGGAACAGCTATCTGTGGTGCTGTTCTGTCAGCGAAGAATCTTGATACTGCACAGGCAGCTCCAAGTCCTATGGTCGATATAAAAAGAAGGGTTAAAACTGTTTTTCTCATTTCTTCTTACCTCCCTCTTCTTTACCATAGTAGTTGCCGTAATATTTACCATAATACTTACCGTAGTACCTGCCGTAATATTTGCCATAATACTTACCACCGTAATATTTGCCATAATAGCCTATACGTTTTCCTATTCTTACTTTATTTACGATAACTCCTAGGATCTTTACTCCAGTCTTTTCAAGCTGGGCTTTAACATCCTGGGCAAATTTATAACTTATCTCATTATCCATAAGAAC
>CAMKMR010000267.1 GCA_946413945.1 uncultured Lachnospiraceae bacterium
GCCTATACCGTCATTATTTGAATCACAGAATGATCTAGGATAAATCTGGTAGATGACAGCTTCTTTCCACCATGCTTTTTTCTCGTTCATACTATACTCCATTCTACAGTTTTGTTATATTATTTTGATTCTGATTTTGCTCATGAAGCGTGTTTCATGAGCGCTTTTTTAATTGTATCTTGTATTGTTTTTTCGTTTATTATTATCAATGTTTTGTTATATATTATTTTTTCGTGTGTTTAAACATATTACTTCGATCAGTAATGATGTATTTATTTTAATTTATTATATGATTCATTACTATACTGAATTTGATATGAAATTACATTATTTTGACATTTGAAAAAAGTTTGAATTCTCCTTTATTTATGGGCTTGAATCAGTTAGGAGACTTTACTATAATAAATTTTTAGACTAAAATGTAAATATAAATTTTAAGTTTCTTTGTAAATTGCGATTTACAAGGGAATACTATGGAGAAAAATAGGTTACGGTATGGGAATGACTGGAAGGAAGTTATCGCTTATTGTGCCATGTTTTAACGAGGTGGGAAACATTTCTTCTTTTTATGAAGCGGTAGTTTCTACATTTAAAGATTCTGTAAAAGATATAGAATTGATATTTGTTAATGATGGTTCAGAAGACGGTACATACGAAGAAATAAAGAAGCTTTACGATGATCATGCAAAGGGCATGAGGATTAAGCTGGTAGATTTTTCGAGAAATTTTGGCAAAGAGGCTGCGATACTTGCAGGTCTTAGAGAGTCAGAGGGAGAATATACAGCTATAATTGATGCAGATCTTCAGCAGAATCCTAAATACGTTAAGGAAATGGTTGAATTCCTTGATGCAAATAGTGAATATGATGAAGTTGCCTGCTATCAGGATAAGAGAAAAGAAAGTCTTCTTATGAAAATTTTAAAGCAGGGCTTCTACTCAAGTATCAATAAAGTGACAGAGGTAAAGATCGCTGCAGCAGCTAGTGATTTTAGATGCTTTAGGCGAAATGTACTTGAGGCCGTTTTGTCATTGCCGGAAAAAAACAGATTTTCTAAAGGCCTTTTTGCCTGGGTAGGTTATAAGACTCATCTTATGCCTTATGTGGTTGAGGAAAGAAAGACTGGAGAATCAAAATGGACGATAAAAAAGCTTTTTAAATATGCTTTTTGTGGTATTACAGATTACTCAACATCGCCGCTTCTTTGGCCGTTCAAGTTTGGAACAGTTGTGGCTTTCGTTTCATTTATAGCATTTCTGGTCCTTGGAATCATGAGATTATTTGGAAAGATGATCCCTGATCTGATCCTTCTAATGGTCTTTATTATGACCCTGTTTGGATTGATACTTGTGAATATTGGTATCATAGGAAAATACATAGAGAAAAATACCATTGAGATAAAAGACAGACCAGGTTACATCGTTAGAAAGAAGCTGGATTCAGAAAAAACGGAAATGTAGGATGAAAAGGGTTGATGGAAAAATTAAAAGAGTTATATATCAGATATAACGAATTGATCACTTATGTAATAGCGGGAGCTGTTACAACTTTTGTAAGTTTATTTACTTACTACGTGCTTACGGTTACATTTTTAAATCCAAAAGATCCTTTTGAATTACAGATTGCAAATGTCATTGCCTGGATATTTGCGGTAACATTTGCATATTTTGCTAACAGATTCTTTGTTTTTAAAAGCAAGGAAGAAAATATAGCAAAGGAAATGTTTAAATTCTATCTTGCGAGACTTGGTTCTTTAGGACTTGATATGCTTTGCATGCATATTCTTGCAACAAGGATTGGATTAAATGACAGAGTTTCAAAGATTCTAGATCAGTTTATAATACTGATCGCTAATTATCTGATAAGTAAGTTTATTGTTTTTAGGAAAAAGAACAAAAAAAGGAAAGCTTTTGATCGGTAAAAAGATTGGAAAGCTTTTAATCAGTAAAAAAATAAAAGGAAACTATAGAAAGATGAAAAGACAAAAGAGTCTAAAATGGGACAAACTAGATAATACAGCTAATATTTTTCCTGTGATAGCAAGGGAAGGTATGAGTAATGTTTATCGTATCTCCGTTGTGCTAAAAGAAGAGATAAAAGGAGAACTTCTTCAGGATGCACTTAATACGGTTCTCCCTTATTTTGATGTCTTTAAATTTTCTATGAAGAGAGGAATCTTCTGGTATTATTTTGAAGAAAATAAAAGACCGGCTCCTATAGTAAAAGAGGAATATACATATCCATGTATGTATATAAATCCGTACAGTAATCATAACTATCTTTTTAGAGTTTCATATTATAAAAACAGGATAAATCTTGAAGTATTCCATGCTCTGACAGATGGAAATGGAGCTATCAATTTTTTAAAGGAAATAACCTACCAATATATCAGAAATGCCCATCCTGAGCTTTCTGATCAGGTGAAAAATACTCTTGCAATAGAGACTTCTCTTGATACTCAGGACAGTTATGTCAGAAATTATAAGCGTAAGGAAAAAAAGACATATAAGACCAAGAAAGCAGTCACTATCAAGGGCGAAAAACTTCCAATTAATCAGTTTGCCATAATCCATGGGATAATGCCTATAAATGATATCAAGTCTGTAGCAAAAAAATACGGAGTGACAATTAATACTTATATTGTTGCAGCCTATATCTGGGCTATATATCTGGGCTATTTAAATGGAGCTGAGTCAAAGAAACCAATAGCTATATGTGTTCCTGTAAATCTCAGACCATATTTTGATTCAGATACCAATAAAAATTTCTTTGTGGTTGTTACTGCGGAATTTACACCTGTAAAGGAAAAGTATCAATTTGAGGAAGTACTTGCAATCGTTAAGGAAAGCTTGGAAAAGCAGATAACTAAAGAAAATCTTGAAAAGCTTTTCTCATATAATGTTTCAAATGAGAAGAATATAATGCTTCGTGCGATCCCACTTTTTATAAAGAAGATTGCTATGAGATATGTTTATAATGCATCTGCTAAAGCGAATACTTCTACAGTTACAAACCTTGGCATAATAAAGACTTCTGATCCATATTCTCAGTTTATTGAGAGATTTCAGGCAGTGCTTTCTATGTCAAAAGGCCAAAATATTAAGATAACAGTATTTTCATTTAAGGATAAATTGACACTGACATTTAGCGCCAATATTGCTGAAAATGAGATTCAAA
>CAMKMR010000268.1 GCA_946413945.1 uncultured Lachnospiraceae bacterium
CGTTTTTTGTTGAAATTGTTAAAGACCTCACAATTAATGATATCATAACAGGTAATTTTGAACAAAATGTGAATTTGTTCACATTATTTATCATTTATATAATAATTCCTGGGCTAGATACAGAAATTCTAATAATTAAACCCTTATAAATGCAAGTTATCCCCCTAAACAATAATTATGTTATTTATAAAAAAACACCAGAACAAGAATACTTTTCGCTCTGGTGTAATATAAATTATTTTGCGTCAGAAGGACTGGCTTTATAATCCTTCATCTGAAAATCTCCATTTATTATTATCTCGTTTTTTTCGCAGATTTCTTTAAGCTTATCCTCATATTTCTTTAAAGCTTCCTTAGATTTACTTATATCCTCTGTAGCTTTGTCAAGAATAGTCTCATCTTTATTAGTAATAGAATTTATAACCTGCTGTATCGCATCTCTCTGATACTTTGCACTTTCAAGATAAAGATTTTTAAGCTCTGTTACTTCTTTAGAAGTATATGTCAAAGCTTCAATATCTTTTATATATTCATCATATTTAGGAAGCGCCTCAGTAGTAAGTTTTGCAAAAAGATCATCCTGCGAAGCATCTGAAGAGCTGGCCTTAAAATAATTATTATATATGTTTACAGCATCCTGTCTCTTCTGATTTGCCTTAACTAGATCAGTCCCGACAAACTTTACAAGCTCTTCCTGTAAAGTATTATCGATTGCAGAACTTGCAGTAGCCGATGGCATTTCCATCTTAATATCCTTACGTTTGCCACAAGCAGCCAGATTAAAAACGCATGTAACAGCTAAGCAGATAAGTAAAAACTTCTTTTTCATTAGATTAAATCTCCCCTTTTAATATACTAACCCGTTAATTATACCAAAAGATCTGTGAAATGTTAATCATTTTTTAGTCATTTTCTCCAGTTTATTTTCTCCAGTTTATTTATCAACTATTTTTCTAAATATTTTCCGGCAGATAGTGTACCAGCCGCCTTCATTTCTTCTCGTCTTCTTTTTTCTTCTCGTCTTCTCTTTTTTTCTTCTTTAATTTTTCTCTTTCTTTCCTTTTCCTCTAACTCTTCCTTATGAGTTATCAGATACTCCTCAAACATATCAGGTCTTTTTTTCTTCGTTCTTTCAATTGCTGTTTCCTTACGCCATTCTTCAACCTTTTTATGGTCACCACACAATAAAATATCAGGAACCCTAAGTCCCATAAATTCTACTGGTCTTGTGTATTGAGGATATTCAACCAATCCGTCATAAAATGTTTCGTAGACTGCAGAATCATCTTTTCCTAATACTCCTGGAACAAGTCTTGAAATAGAATCTATCATAGTGATCGCAGCCAGTTCTCCACCGGTTAAGACAAAATCTCCTAATGAAACTTCTTCTACACCTATAAGCTCAAGCGCTCTTTCATCAATTCCTTCATAGTGACCGCAGAGAAAGACAAGATCTGATTCTTTTGAAAGTTCTTCTGCATACTTCTGATCAAATCTTTTTCCCTGAGGAGACATATATAATACTCTTGGTTTAGACGGGATATTTTTTTCAAGATCCTTATAACAAAGATAGACAGGCTCTGCCTGTATTAACATACCTAATCCACCACCATAACAGTAATCATCAATCTGCTTAGCCTGATTAGTAGCATAATCCCTTATATTTACCGCGTTCAGCCTTATCTTCCCACTATTGATAGCTCTTCCAGTAATACTTTCCTTTAGAGCATTCTCAATCATTTCAGGGAATAGTGTCATAACATGAAAATTCATACTTAGATCATTCCTTTTATAAGATGTACAGTCATAAGATTATTTTCTAAGTCAACTTTTTTAACAAACTGATCAATGGCCGGGATAAGAATTTCCTTATCATCTTTTGTTATAACCTGATAAATTGTCTGAGCTGCTGTTTCAAAATAATCTTTTAAGATGCCGATTTCATTTCCAGCTTCATCAATAACATTTATCCCAAGCACATCAGCAAGATAATATTCACCTTCTTCAAGTGCTACAGCATGTGCTCTATCTACATAGATCGGACACTGTCTAAGTCTTTCGACTTTTTCAACATCATCATACTCTTTAAACTGTAATATAACTAAATTTTTAAAATATTTTCTTCCAATACAGGTCACAGGAACCATATCTTTCTTAATCTTGATATAGCATTCCTTAAGATCATCGAATCTATTAATATCATCAGAAATAGGGTAAACCTTAACCTCTCCCTTAAGTCCGTGAGGCTGGGTGATCACTCCCACCTGGAAAAATTCTACCATTTATTCTCCTTTATAAAAAGAAAGCCGTGCTAAGCACGGCAATTTCTTATAATTACTTGATATCCACAATAACCTTCTTGTCGCCCTTCGAAGCAGCTGCCTTTACTACTGTGCGGATAGCCTTAGCTATTCTTCCTCCCTTACCGATGACCTTACCCATGTCATCAGCAGCAACGTTAAGCTCAATTGTAATTGTGTTCTCATCAGTTGTTTCAGATACTACAACCTGATCAGGTTCTTCTACAAGAGATTTTGCAATGATTTCAACTAATTCTTTCATCACGAGTCACCTCCTGGAAGCTTATTTCTCGATACCTGCCTGCTTGAAAAGTCTAGCAACAGTCTCAGTTGGCTGAGCACCGTTTGAAAGCCACTTCTTAGCTTCCTCTGCGTTAACATTAACAACAGCTGGCTCCTGGTTAGGATCATATGTACCGATCTGTGCGATTACGCTACCATCTCTAGGTGACTTAGAATCAGCAACAACTACTCTATATACAGGGTGCTTCTTGTAACCAAGTCTTCTTAATCTGATCTTTACTGCCATTTTTTATTATCCTCCTAAAATTAAATGTTATCTAAAAGCCAAAAGGCATTTTAAATCTTTTCTTTTTTCCTTTTCCCATCATTCCTGAGAACTGTTTCATCATTTTCTTAGTCTGTTCAAACTGTTTTAAGAATCTGTTTACTTCAGCCATATCAAGTCCACAGCCTTTTGCAATTCTCTGCTTACGGCTCATACTCATTAAATCCGGGTTTGCTCTCTCTTCAGGGGTCATAGATAAAATGATCGCCTTAGGATGAGCGGTTGCATTGTCGTCTATTTCAACATCCTTCATCTTATTTCCCATACCAGGGATCATATTCATGATGTCAGATAAACTTCCCATT
>CAMKMR010000269.1 GCA_946413945.1 uncultured Lachnospiraceae bacterium
AATATAATAGAATTTAAGGGTGAATTAGTAAAATTTTGATATTTACTGTAGGGAAAAGGAGTAAATAGAAGTTGATAATGAATGGGGCTTTAAAATTTGATACTTTTATAAATATCTTAAATTCAGAATTAAATACAGATCAGGCATTTTCGAGGGCTTATGAATCTATTAAGGATTATATAAGTGTTGGTAGGATCATTTCAAAACTTACACAGCCAGTTTCAGATTTTTCCGTACTTGAGGAAAATTTAGAAAAAATTATTTATGATAGCGGAAAAGAGATGAAAGAAGACCCCGCTGTTGAAAAATTGATAGTTAATAATGAAGGTGGGCTTGTAACGCTTCTTGTTTATCAGGAAAAAGATAAAGATGCATATACTGAAGAGGAAAAGGAATATCTTGGTATCATTTTAGATGTGTTAAATCTTCATCTCGCAAGATATTGGCTAAGTAGTAAGGTTTATGAATCTTCTCTTATCAACAGTGTTTCCGGTCTTTTAAATTCCATTGGATTTGTAAGAGAATTAGGAAAAAGGATTACGATATCCTGTATTTTAACCTTAGAAATTTTGGACTTATAAATCAGTATTTTGGAGGCCTTGAAGGGGATGAATGTATCAGGAGGTATTCTAAACTTTTGATGGATAAATTCGTCAAAGGTGAAGTTTTATCTCATTTTGGTGGCGATAATTATGCAGCTATCGTTTATAAATACAGGAGAGATACATTATTAAGTGCCCTTAATAATATTGTGATATATGCAATGAATGATGGGAATAAGGTCCCTATCAAGATAAATGCAAGGGTCGGGATTTATCCTATACTTGAAGAAGATACTCCGGAAAAAGTTATGACTGCTGCGTCTGAAGCTCTTTCCATTGCGAGGGCAGAGAAGAGAGATGTGTTTGTGATAACTCCTAAGGTGCAGGAAAAAATCGTAGTTCAAAAATTACTTCTTCATGAATTTGACAGGGCATTAAGTAAAAGAATTATTGAAGTTTATTATCAGCCTAAGATAAATGTAGAAACAGGAAAGATCATAGGTGCTGAAGCTCTTGCGAGGTGGAATAGAAAAGGCGAGATTTTAATGCCTAAGCAGTTTATTCCATTACTTGAAAAAAACAGAAAATCATTTGATCTTGATATATATGTATTAAAGAAGGTTTGTAAGGATCTTAAAAAATGGAAAGAAATGGGGCTTGATATAGTTCCTGTTTCAGTGAATATATCAAGACAGGATATATGCGATGATGACAGAGGACCAAAGGATACAGCGGATATTATCTTAAGAATCATCGAAGAAGCTGGTATAGATCCGTCACTTATAATGTTAGAAGTTACCGAGACAACAGATGCTAACGAACAAAAACAGCTGTTTGAATTCATGACTGAACTTTGTCTTGAAGGAATCGCAACAAGTATAGATGACTTTGGAACAGGATATAGTTCTTTATCAATCTTGCGCGATTTTCCGATAACAGAGATAAAGATCGATAAGAGCTTTATCAGTTATGAAAGATTAGGAAAAAATGATGAGATCATCGTTCGAAGTATCATTTCAATGGCAAAGAAACTTGGCATTGATGTTATAACTGAAGGCGTTGAAACAGAGGAACAGATAAGATTTCTTAAGGAACAAGGATGTGTTAAGGTTCAAGGATTTTTCTATGATGCCCCACTTGAGGAGGGCATATGGGAAGATAGATTAAGAATTGGAACATATTAAGGAAAAAGCACTTCATACTAAGCGATGAAGTGCTTTTCTTTTGCCCATGGGCCGGTTTTATAAAAATACACTGAAAGGCAGCTGGCCACGGTCCAGCCTATTGGCCATGAGCACCAGATACCAGATGATCCAAGAGCGGTGGCAGAAAGAACAAAACTAAGAGCAACTCTTAAAACAAGATCTGTAAAGGTTGATATCATGAACTTTCCCATCATGGAGGAGCCTCTGAGGAAACCGTCAGCTACTAATTTTGCAGATATTATAAAGTAAAATGGCGATACGATCCTTAAGAAAGCGAGTCCTGAAGAGATGGCGCTTTCTGAGGCTTCCTTCATAAAGAAGATAAGCAGATATTTTCCAAAGAAAAGGTAAGTAAGAACTAGGGGAATGGAGATTATCCATACCATTTTAAGTCCAGCCTTAAAGCCTTTGGGGATTCTGTCCATCTTACCGGCACCTATATTCTGGGCTGAATAATTAGAGATACCATTTCCAAGGGTTGTAAATGATGTGATGACCAGGTTGTTAAGCTTGATTGCAGCGGAATAACCTGCCATAACTCCGGAACCAAAACCATTGATGACTCTTTGGATAACTATATTACCGATGGATATAAAACTCTGCTGCAGGATACTAGGAATTGCAACTTTCATTATCTGTTTAAAGATTGAAAATGAAAAGTAGCTTATCTTTCCTTGACTAGGAATCTTACGGAGTCGTGTTAGTACAAAAATAAGAGCAAGTATACAACTTATACCTTGGCATATAAATGTAGCCCAGGCAACACCTGCAACGCCCATGCGAAAGACTTTTACGAAGCAGATATCCATAGCGATATTTGAAACAGAGGAGAAAGAAAGAAAATAAAAAGGAGTCTTTGAATCTCCTAAGGCAGAAAAAATACCAGTAGAAATATTATAAAAAAATACAAATGGAAGGCCCCATACATAAATATCCAGATATAGTTTTGAATCGGCATATACCTCTTTAGGAGTATTAATGAGCCTTAGCATATCGTCGCAGAAGAAAATGCCTATCAACATGAGACAAAGGCAGATTACGGCAGTAGTTATAAGGGCAGTAGATACGGCAGATTTCATGTTCTTATAATCTTTTGAACCAAAGAACATGGAAGTAATTACAGAACAACCGATATTACATCCGAATGCGAATGCAATAAAGATAAGTGTGATCTCATAACTGTTTCCAACAGCAGCTAGAGCCCCTTCACCTATAAAACGACCAGCAACAAGACTGTCGGCAATATTATATAGCTGCTGAAAGATGATACTTCCAAATAGCGGCAGGCAGAAAGCCCATAGAACTTTTTCAGGTTGTCCAACAGTAAGATCTTTGTTCATATTTTTGTCCCAGCCTTTCATATGAATTTGCAATAAAAAATACTTACATGGTAAAACTTTACATTAAGCTTTAA
>CAMKMR010000270.1 GCA_946413945.1 uncultured Lachnospiraceae bacterium
CTATAAAAGAATTAACTTGCATAATTAACTTTGCAAATTAATTCTAAAACTTAGCAAAAACACAAACAATTCACTTTATCCGAAAACATTGTCCCATATGCCAGTCCACTTTTCAATATATAAAAACCCCGGTGATAAATATGTCACCGGGGAGATTTAAAAATTTAAACAATCTTTATTACATTTTCTTTTTTCTTTAAAAATGCGCCTTCGGTCAGCGAATAACCCATAGCTATAGTTGACCATACTGTATGATTCTTTGGCACTCCAAACTCAGTTAAGATCTCACTGACTGGTGATACATCTCTTAATGTCATAAGAGGATTTAACCAGACTGAGCCAATACCAAAAGAATGAGCAGTAAGCATCATGTTTTCTGATGCATTTGATGCATCCTGACATCCTAGTGGATTTCTGTTATCGTTTGATACTAAAACAAGAACCTTAGGATTTTCCCATCCATAGAAATTAACGTTATTTTCCTCAGCCGCTTTCTTCACTGCTTCCTTTAATCTGGCTATATCTTCTTCCTTTTCGATAACAGTAAACTGCCAGGTCTGAAGATTATGTCCGCTTGGTGCATAATATCCGCACTTAAGTATCACATCCAGTATATCCTTTGGGATTTCCTGATCTGTAAATTTACGGACACTTCTTCTGGTAAGAAGATTCTCAACTATTGGATTCATAAGTGGCTTATCTTCATTTCCATTATAGATTGCAGCAAGTTTCTTTCTGTCCACCTTCTGCATTCTATTTCTTGGAAGTTCAAGAAGCTTGATATAAACCTTTGGCATTTTATAACGTTCCATATTTGCTGAAAGGAACTTTACAAAATCCTCTTCCACATATCCAGGCTTTGTCACAACAAAAAGTGCCGGAGCCTGTCCAGTGATATGATCCGGATCTTCTACTCCAAGACATGCACATTCCTTGATGAATTCATACTGGCCAGCTATATTTTCAACCTCGATAGGAGAAACCTTTTCTCCACCAACATTGATGATATCATCGGCTCTGCCTAACATATATACATTATCTTCATCATCCGTATATGCCAGATCTCCTGTAAGAAGCCATCCGTCTATAAGAGTCTGCTGGGTCTGTTCTTCATTATTCCAGTAACCCACCATCTGCATGTCGCCCTTTAATGTCATTCTGCCTGGGTTAGACTCATTTCCATCAATAAAATACTCTTCAAGATGACCATTTATCTTTTCTGGATTATCTATTGGCGCATCCTGTGCAAGAACCCTTACCTCAACCTTACCCTTAAGAGGTCTTCCAAGGGATGAAACAACTTTTCCGCCCTTATTAACGCAGTCAGTTACATCGCAGAATATTGCTCCACCGGATTCTGAACTTCCCCATGTATTGTAAATATGTACATCCGGAAGTAATTTTGATATTTCAAGTCTCTGAGCAACAGATAATGATCCGGCCCCGAACTCTATATATCTGAGTTTTGAAATAACAAGGCTGAATGCATCCTGCATCTGTGACTTCATAACTTCATAAGAAGCTGGTACACAGGCCATTGCTGTACAGCTGAACTTTTCAATATTTTCCTCTACGGCCTTCGCAAAAGTAAAACCATTCTGAAGTATCACTGTCGCTCCCTGATAAAGAGTTGCTCTAAGAACTCTAAGTGCAAATGAATGATTTAATGGCAAAGGAAGAAGCATTATTTCATTCTCTGAAATACCTATTCCCTCAATAGTATTCATATAAATGTTATGTACTGATTTATATGCTAACTTAACTCCCTTAGGAGTTCCTGTAGAACCTGTTGTAAAAAGAATCTCTGCTAATTCGTCTTCATCAGGAATAGCATATTCTTCTTTTATCTTACTTATCTTGTCTTTAGATGCCTCGTCAGAAGCTTCATAAAACTTCTTTAATGATTTCACATTAAGATCTTTTGCCGCATCTTTTAAAGGCTTATCGCAAAGTAAGAGCGCTGCCCCGCAGGCTCCATAAACAAGCGCTATATTTTCAGCAGTTGAGTTTTTATCAAGAAAAACTGGGACTGCCCCTATCATCTGAATTCCTAAGTATGCAACTACCATCTCAGGCTTTGATAAAGCCATAAAACAGACTCTATCACTTTTCTCAACCCCATTTTCCCTAAGGACAGCTGCCATACCGCAGATTCTTTCACATAACTGCTTATAAGTTAATTGTTCATTTTTAAATGCTACAGCTACTTTTTCAGGTTGTTTTTCTTCTAATTCAAAAAACTTCCTAATCAGTGTATCTATCATTTCTGAAGCCTTTCCACCATAGCGGCAAGTCCCTGAATAGAGTTAAAGTTTTCCTCTATTATCTCTTCATAAGGAATTGTGATTCCAAATTCCATAGTAAGTGTTGCAATGATTCCTGTAATTGTTAATGAATCTAAAATACCATCATCAACTAATGCATCTGATGATTCAAAATCGATTTCCGGATATTCCTCTGATAATAATTCTAAAATTCTTTCTTCCATAAATTTGTCTCCCTTATTTAAAATTTCATATATACAAAATCCGAAGCATTATAACCCGGACCATATATTCCAAATATAAGCACTGCAAGAATAACGCCGTAATAAATGATCCATCTTACTGGTAATGGGAATGTTGCTACTTTCTCCCTTATCTTTACGCCCTTTTCCTGCTTTAAGCTTATAAACCATAATATAGCAATTGCTACGATACCTATCCAGAAATCCTGTCTGTCTACTCCCAGGGTAAATAATGTTCTATCAAACCAGATATGCATGTTAAATTTTGTCAGTATGCTTTTTACTATATATTTAACTGCGATCCCTTTTCCAGGTCCAGTTATTGCTCTTGCAATACTAAAAAATACAAATGTTCTGACCATCTGGAATCTTTTCCACCAGTCAGACTTTGCATCAATTCCCAGTTTTTTATTAATATTTTTTAATTTCTGGGCAAATATTGTTGATAAGATAATAAGCAATCCCCAATAGCATCCCCAGATTATATAATCTTTACCGGTTCCATGCCAGAGTCCGGTGAGGATCCATACAACTGAAAGAGGAACTATAGCCATAAATCTCTTGGCAGCCTTAACTCCAAATTTTTCTTTGATCTTTTTACTGATGGCTATCAGTTTAGGGCTGATGACCATTGGCATATAAATATAATCCT
>CAMKMR010000271.1 GCA_946413945.1 uncultured Lachnospiraceae bacterium
TGTAATCATTTATTTAATTGTAATTATATGGTTGTTTTGTCCAATTGTAAAGATTTTTGTAATCCTTGGTAATATCTTGATTTTTCCCAGACTTTTTCCCTATTATTACATATTACCCCGTTGCACTGATTCTGAGCTGAATTTATATGAATTATATTTTTTCGTCAGCATTTTCATCAAGCATTTTTTTATATAGCTTTCTATTCTTGTCCCAATCCGTCTCACCTTTTTGTTCTGATTTTAGCATATCAATTTTTTGTTTAAATGAATCTTTCCTGGTTTCATTTTCACGACATAAAGCTTCTATATCTACATAAACTCCCGGGATTCCATTATTCTTTACATTCTCGACCTGCTTATCCATATCTTCAAAAAAAGCATTATAGAAGCGGAAAACTTCATTTACAAATTCCTCATAATCCATCTCATATACGCCTCGAGGAGCTGTCCATAAGCTTTTTTGGTTTTCATCTTCATAACTTCTCCAGTATATTTTGATCTTATCCTCATGCCTTACGCAGCCAATAACCGGTCCACCAATTAAGTGGGCTGAATCAAATTGTCTAAGAAAAATCGGATCATACAACTCTTCATATATACCAAAATAAAACTCATCATATTCTTCATCACTAAGATCATAATGGAGCGAATCCCACTTTTTAAATCTCTCATAAAACAATTCAATATCCTTGTACAGATAATCAGGAACCGACTCAGCAACAAATGGTAATATATCAAAAAAATCTTCCATAAATCTACTAAGCTGATAATTGTTATAAATAATAGGCTTACCCATTTCATCATCACGGGCTTCGGTGTATTCATATATTACGCTGTCTCCGGCTTCTATCCACAGGAGCCCATCCGTAAGCCCAAACCAATGCAATGATTTACCCCAGGGAACTATTTCATCCGGCTTCTTTAAAATATGATTTATCCTAAACATATATTTTTCTTAACTCCTTCACATATTAAAACTCTGCGTATTATCTATATTTCTCCGAGGACAACCCTTTTATTAACTGATTCTACAAATTTTTCTATTCTTTCCATATCAGGATTATCCGGCAGTTTACTATTTCTCTCCGCCTCTTGATAACGCACTTCATACTCTGATACTATTTTATAAAAATCATCTGTCAGGCGTCCATCAACCATAAATGTTCCTTCCCTGATACTTCTTAGAAGTCTTAGCTCCTCATCCGGTCTTCTGGTTCTAATAAGACCGCTCTTTAAAATATCGGTACCCATCATAAAAAGCCTTACCAAATGCATAGCATGTTTATTAAGATGATCATCATCTTTTTTCCTGTTTCTCTTTCCTATCTTGTCATATTCCCTTATGACAGTATTCATAGTATTCATCATCTCGCTATATACGCGAACAGGAAGATGTTTCATCTCACCATCAATAAATATTTCCTTATCAAGTCCCTCAGTTACTGCATCATCTATATATACTCTTGTTTTCCCCAGACCTCCAAGACTTTGCTTTCTGTTAAAATCATCCAGGGCATTCTGCACTGAGCGAAGTATATGTCCTTCCCTTTCAACTTGTGGCAGCTTATCACGGGCAATAGCATTTTGAAGTCTTCTTAACTGCGCATCTGCAAAATGGCCAAATGATGCCGCTGCCCTTTTAGATAAAAACATATCTTTATTATCCAGCAGTTCCTGGCCCACATCCGTCTTTATCACATATTCATTTTCATCAATTCCAAGAATTTCAATAGTATTAGGATTACAGCTGATAAGAAGATTAATGATCTTATTAAATGAATATATGACCGTATCTGTTGCTCTATCCTCAAACTGCTCAAATTCAGTAAAGCCTATCAGATCAGATGGAAGATTAAGCGTGATTCCTCTAAAGTCCACATCGCTTCCTTCCCTGTTTGTCCCATATCCGTAGCTTCCCGAAACACCAAGTAAAATGATTCTATCTCCAAGTCTTGGATTATCTCGGATAAAATCATATTCACTTGTCTTTATATACTCTTTAAAAATCATTTTCTGATTCCCCTAAATCTTTCCAATAATAATATATATTTCTACTCTGTTGACTGATATTATTTTTTTTTAAGAATCTCCGCAAATAAAAAAAGAGCAAAGATCTGATATTTCTTCAATGCTTCGCTCTTTTTACCTGATCTCATATTATTGTTCAACCAATTTCAAGCTTTATCTAATCGAAATTTTATCAAGCCTTTTTCTAGAAGCCACTCCCTTACAACTTCACGAGAGCCTTCTGCTTCATGACCAAGGATAGAAAGTCCAAGATCTACTTTTGCATCTTTTGCATGCTCAATAATTGTAAGCTCGCTAGAACCCATTCCGCTGCCTTCATTGGTGCAAAGAGGATAGATGACCTTATCTTTAAAATCATATTTTCCCAGAAATGTAAGTACCGCCATAGGTACTGTGCCCCAATAATTGGGATAAGCCAGTATGATCTTTTCATATTCCTCAACACTGTCAATATAATGGCTAAGCTCAGGTCTTACATTGTCATTAAGATCCTTTTTAGCCTCCTCAGTGCATGTCATATAATCCTCTGAATATGGGTGTTTCATCTCGATTTTAAAAACATCCGCATTTATCAGTTCTTTAATATAATTGCATATAATTTCAGTATTGCCAACTTTGACATATTTCATGTCACCATCAAAATAGTTTTCACCTGCTCTTGAAAAAAAAGCGATCAATGTATCTGCCATAATCCGCACCTCTCTAATCGTAACCCCAGTTACGTTTATTATACAATGTTTCATGTGATAATTCATTCATAATCGCTTTATTTCACATAATAAACAGCTATTTTCTTTTCTCCAAATTATCAGTTAGTTTCTGCTGAATTTTTATCCCCAGCAGATTACTGCTCAACTATCTCTTTTAGTTCATCAATCTCAAATTTATAATCCGTGTTACAAAAATCGCATTTCAATGTAACCGGCTCCCCGTCAGCTATCATTTTTTCGAGTTCTTCCTTACCGATACTTATAAGAGCCTTCTTAACTCTTTCCCTTGAACAGTTACACTTATACTGAGTAGGTATAGAATCCTCAATAGAAATGTCACTTCCCAGTATTTCTTTCATCATTTCTTCCGGATCCTTGCCCTCTTTAAAATATTCCGTTACGGA
>CAMKMR010000272.1 GCA_946413945.1 uncultured Lachnospiraceae bacterium
AAAAATATCAACAGTGTAATAGATTTTTTAAATGGTAAATATCAGGATATACAAAACTTCCTTAAGGAAAGAATGAAGGAAGAAGCCGCCCAGCTTGAATTTGAAAAAGCTGCCGCCACTCGTGATCTGATTGAAAGCATCAGCCATATCATGGATAAACAAAGGATCACTGATACCGAAAAAGATGACAGAGACATCATCGCTCTTGCCAAAAATGACAGCGACTGCGTCATCTCTATCTTTTTTGTTAGAGAAGGCCAGCTTTTGGGTCGTGAAAATCACCATATGTCAGTTTTGGAGAGCAACGAGGCTGAAAGCAGCATAATCACAGAGTTTGTAAAACAGTATTACAGCTCTACTCCATATATCCCAAAGGAAATCCTTAGCATGTTCCCGATCGATGAAGAAGAGATCATAACAGATTTCCTTTCTGATAAACGAGGACAAAAAGTAAAGTTTATCGTTCCTCAAAGAGGCAAGAAAAAAGGACTTATAAAGCTCGCGGAGGATAACGCCGCCCTTTGCCTTGCCCAGGACATCGAAAGGATAAGGCGAAAGGAGCTAAGAACTAAAGGCGCTTGTAAAGAGATTGCAGAGATTGCAGGAATCACTTATAAAAATAATTTAAGACTTGAAGCATTCGATATCAGTAACATTTCCGGTTATAACTCAGTCGCATCGATGGTCGTATTTGAAAATGGCACGCCGAAGCGAAATGCCTACCGCAAATTCAGGCTTAAGACCGTTCAGGGACCTGATGACTACGCTTCTATGAAGGAGGTTCTTTCAAGGCGTTTCAGTGATGAAAAGATCGGACCATTTCCAGATGTTCTTATGATGGATGGCGGTAAAGGTCAGGTTAACATCGCAAAAATGGTACTCGACAGTCTCGGTATTGACATACCTGTATGTGGTATGGTAAAAGATGATAGTCACAGAACAAGAGGACTTTATTTTAATAACGAAGAGATCAGTTTTAAGAAAGGTTCTGAGGCGATCCATATGATCACTGCCCTTCAGGACGAGACTCATAGGTTTGCCATAACCTACCATAAACTTCTCAGAAGTAAAGAACAGGTTCACTCAATCCTTGACGATATTGAAGGCATCGGTCCAAAAAGAAGGAAGGAATTACTGCTTCACTTTAAAGATGTTGAAGCAATAAAAAATGCAGATATCGTTGAACTTTCAAATGTGGAAAGCATGAATGAAAAAGCAGCCCAGGCTGTTTATGATTTCTTCCATAATTAAATACAAATCAAAGATCAGCCATACTAACGAATTGGCTCAAATTTGACTATTTGAATTTACAGTTTTTGATCAATCATAATTGCTCTACAGATCAAGATTTACTTATTTTAATCAACCGTTATTAAGCTACTTTAAGATACACTGATTTTGATCAAGCATATTTAATCTACAGATTAAGATTTACTGATTTAGGAGACAGCATGAAAAGATTTTTATTTCCAGTAGAATACTACAATTCAACTTACAGCATAAACTTCCGCCATTATTATGATCTAGGTTATAGAGCTATACTTTTTGATGTAGATAATACTCTGGTTCCTCACGATCATATGTCAGATGAAAGATCGAGAAAGCTCACAAAAGAACTCCGTGAGATTGGCTTTAAAATTGCTTTCGTATCTAATAACAAAGAGCCAAGAGTAAGAGACTTCGCTGCAGAGCTTAAAGTTGAGGGTCTGCCAGATATTGAGTATGTCTATAAAGCAGGAAAGCCAAAGAAAAACGGTTATGTAAGAGCCATGGAAATTCTTGGAACTAACGAAAAAAATACTATATTTGTAGGCGATCAGATATTTACAGATATATGCGGCGCCAACAGATCTGGTATCCACTCAATCCTCGTAGATATAATAGATAGGCACGAAGATACTCATATCTTCTTTAAAAGAATTTTAGAAGTTCCTATAAAAAAATTATATCTGATGAAACACCCAAAGAAGCAGTAAATTATAAGCAGCAGGCATTACCAATATTTAAATCATAAGCTAATAACAATACACTAAAAAAACAATATACCAGATACGCTGCAATAATAAGATATTATAAACAATTCGTAATAAGTAAAAAAAAGGATGCTTACTTGAGTTCTTCAAATAAGCATCCTTTTATAAACGGGTTAATAGTTACTTTTCCATTACCGCTTCTAGAAGGCGGTTTTTTTATTAAAGAAGGTCAGCACGTAACTTCTTTAATAACTGGAAGCTCTTAGTCCTAAGATCTTCAGCTTCAAATAATGGGAGCATAGTATCAATATCAATTCTGCTCTTCATAATAGCATCAAGCCAATCGTTGATATAAGACTTTACATATGCAACGTTCTCTTCTGACTTATCCTTAAGAGAATTCTCAATATTGTTGATGTTTTCAACAACTGATGGTGCAGATGACTTCTTGTCTCCTCCTGAAGGTGTACTTCCTTCATCTGAAAGCTCGATAACCTTACCAGTCTTTGTGATGATAACTTTCTTATTAGGTGAAGATTCAGGCTTAGCAGCTCCTCCAGTTCTTCTTTCCATGAGCTTTTCTACAGCTTTTATAAGGCATACTACAGAGTATGTAACTTCGATCTGTGTCTGCTTTTCTGCGTCCTTGTCTTCATACTGATACCAAAGCCACTCTGACTTAAGAAGCATTTCTTCTATCTTTGAATCTGAAAGAAGTTTCTGAAGGTCTGGATCCATAGCTGGCTGTGATCCTCTTCCGAAGATACCGCCGCTCTTTGTTGTTGTCTCAGCCTTCTGATACTTAGCAGGTACTATAGTTTCTGCATAAGTCTTGATAAGGTACTTCTCTGCCTTCTTAGGGTCATAGTTTGAATTGATAACAGCAATCCTACCACCGTTAAGACCATTAACGATCATGTCTTCTGCTGCCATAAATACGAGCTGCTTCTGACGATCATCGATCATCTGCTTAATCTCGTAGTTTGTCTTCGACTTCTCAACGATTGCATTCTTTCTAACCTTGAATGCCTTAATCTTCTCCTTGATTGAGAAGAACATCTTAAGAAGTGATGGATTTGCATTTACGTAATCATTAATCCATGTTATCTCA
>CAMKMR010000273.1 GCA_946413945.1 uncultured Lachnospiraceae bacterium
AAAAAATATAAAAAATGGAAGAGTCTTTGATGAGAACTTCCTTATGGCCATTGCTACAGTTGGAGCTATCGGAACCGGCGAGTTTCTAGAAGGCGTTGCAGTAATGCTTTTCTATCAGATAGGAGAGCTTTTCCAGAGTATAGCAGTAGGTAAAAGCAGGAAAAATATTGCAGAACTTATGGATATAAGGCCTGATACAGCAAACCTCTATCATGAAGACGGAACTATCACTGAGGAAGATCCGGATGATATTGAGATAGGAAGTATCATAGTAGTAAATCCGGGAGAGAAAATTCCTATAGATGGGGTGATAATCGAAGGAAGATCAATGATAGATACTTCAGCTCTTACAGGTGAATCAGTTCCAAGAAACGCTGAAACTGGAAATGAAGTTATCAGCGGTTGTATTGCTTTAGACGGAATGATAAGAGTGCGTACCAGTAAAGAATTCGGAGAATCAACAGTTTCAAAGATTCTTGATCTGGTGGAAAATTCAAGCCTTAAGAAAGCAAAGGCGGAGAATTTCATTTCAAAATTTGCAAAATATTACACACCGATAGTCTGTTATCTGGCCCTAGCCCTGGCAGTACTTCCACCGGTAGTATTACTTATCATGGGACGCAGTGCAGGCTGGACTGTATGGTTAATGAGAGCTCTTACATTCCTTGTAATATCATGCCCATGTGCAGTTGTAATATCAGTTCCCCTTGGCTTCTTTGGAGGAATAGGCTGTGCATCTAAAAACGGAATCCTGGTTAAAGGTTCAAATTATCTTGAAATCCTTGCAGATACAAAGACTATAGTTTTTGATAAGACAGGAACTCTTACAAAGGGAGTATTTGAGGTAAATGGCATCTACCCTGAGAAAGGCATTTCAAAAGAAGAACTTTTAGAATTAGCAGCATATGCCGAAAGTGCAAGTAATCATCCGATAAGCGCATCAATTAAAAAGGCTTATGGAAGAGATATAGACCGCTCAAAGGTAAGCGAGATAGAAGATATAGCAGGACATGGAGTTGCTGCAAATGTATCTGGCAAAAAAGTTTACTTAGGCAACTTAAAGCTGATGGAAAGAACTAATGCTCTTGTTTCAGAAGAACATAACGAAGGCACTGTGGTCTATATTTCAGAAGGCAGCAAATACTTAGGATGTATAGTGATATCTGATAAGATAAAGGATAATACACCTAAAGCAATAAAGAATTTAAGAGAACAGGGTATTAAAACTGTAATGCTTACAGGAGACTCTAAGGCTACTGCAAAAAAGGTTGCAGATGAGATCGGCCTTAGCAGTTATAAGGCAGAACTTCTTCCTCAGGATAAGGTTTCAAATGTTGAAAGACTTATAGGAGAGTTAGATAAGAAAGCTGTTAAAGGAGAAAGAAGTGACAGGCTTGCATTTGTAGGTGATGGAATAAATGATGCACCTGTTCTTGCAAGGGCGGATATAGGAATTGCCATGGGAGGCATGGGATCAGATGCTGCTATTGAAGCGGCAGATATAGTTCTTATGGACGATGATCCGGCAAAAATCTCTTTAGCTATGAGAATATCCAGAAAAACCCTTGGAATAGTAAGACAAAATATTGCATTTGCCATAGGAGTAAAGGTTATATGCCTTATTCTTGGGGCGCTTGGAATAGCTAATATGTGGATAGCAATATTTGCAGATGTAGGAGTTATGATACTTGCAGTTTTAAATGCAACCAGAACACTTACCATTAAAAAATAACATAAAATATAGACCGATTATAAAAGACTGAACCGGATGGAATTCTGGTTCAGTTTTTTTTGCGTAGGCAACGAGCCAAGGTTCCTGCATTGTGCTTGCACAAAATGTAGGAACCTTGGAGACTGCCCGACATCGAGCCGTCAGGCGAGAGGAAAATATATCAAAATGGCTGTTAAATTTTCTGTACTATGACAAGGTAGTCTTGACTAACTTGGGGCTCTTATTCGATAATAACTTTGTATGCAAAAAAGCATTTTGGTAGAAAAACTATTGAAAGGAGTTAAATAATGACTTATTCATCAGAAGTTAAAAACATGTGTCCTGTAACTCAGGGCGTACATCATGGTGCTGCTCCAATTCCAGAGGAAGCAAAGTGGGTACAGTCTAAGGAAGTTAAGGATATTTCAGGCTATACACATGGTATAGGCTGGTGCGCACCTCAGCAGGGTTGCTGTAAGCTTTCACTCAACGTTAAGGACGGTATCATCCAGGAGGCTCTCGTAGAGACAATCGGATGTTCAGGTATGACACATTCAGCAGCTATGGCAGCTGAAATCCTTCCAGGACTTACAGTACTTGAAGCTCTTAACACAGACCTTGTTTGTGATGCTATCAATACAGCTATGAGAGAACTTTTCCTTCAGATCGCTTACGGTCGTACACAGAGTGCATTCTCAGAGGATGGACTTCAGATCGGTGCAGGTCTTGAAGATCTTGGTAAGGGAACACGTTCAATGGTAGGTACAACATATGGTACTCTTTCAAAGGGACCTCGTTACCTTGAACTTACAGACGGTTATATCACAGAGATCGGTCTTGATGAGAACGATGAAATCATTGGATATAAGTATGTTAACTTTGGTAAGATGATGGACTTCATCAAAGCCGGTGATGATGCTAATACAGCACTTGAAAAGGCTTCAGGTCAGTATGGCCGTATCGCTGATGCTGTTCGTTTCATTGACCCTAGAAAACAGTAATTGTGAGGAGGAAAAAGAGACATGGCATTATTTGAATCATATGAAAGAAGAGAACCTCAGATTCTTGCTAAGCTTAAAGAGTACGGCATCAATTCTATTGAGGAATGTAAAGAAATCACAGAGGCTGCTGGTCTTGATGTATATCACCTCATCGAAGGCATTCAGCCAATCTGTTTTGAAAACGCAAAGTGGGCTTACACAGTAGGTGCTGCTATCGCAATTAAGAAGGGTTGCCGTAAGGCTGCTGATGCAGCTGCTGCAATCGGAGAAGGCCTTCAGGCTTTCTGCATCCCTGGATCAGTTGCTGATACACGTAAGGTAGGTCTTGGACATGGTAACCTTGGTAAGATGCTTCTTGAAGAAGAAA
>CAMKMR010000274.1 GCA_946413945.1 uncultured Lachnospiraceae bacterium
AAGGCTGAAAAGCCAGCTTTAAACGGACATAAGGCAGCAGTTATCGGTTCAGGTCCTTCAGGACTTGCTTGTGCCGGTGACCTTGCGAAGAAGGGGTATGAAGTAACAATCTTCGAAGCACTTCACCTTGCAGGCGGCGTACTTGCTTATGGTATTCCAGAATTCAGACTTCCTAAGTCAATCGTTCAAAAGGAAATTGACGGACTTAAGGATTTAGGTGTTAAAATTGATACAAACGTAGTTATCGGTAAGACAATCTCAATCGATGAACTTATGGACGAGTTCGGATTTGAAAGCGTATTCATTGGTTCAGGTGCAGGTCTTCCAAGATTCATGAATATCCCTGGTGAAAACCTTAATGGTGTATATTCAGCAAATGAATTCCTTACACGTATCAATCTTATGAAGGCGTATAAGGAAGATTCAAAGACACCTATCAAGCATCCAGAAAAGACAGTAGTTGTCGGCGGCGGAAATGTTGCTATGGATGCTGCAAGATGTGCTAAGCGTCTTGGCTCAGATGTTACTATCGTATATAGAAGAACTCAGGCTGAGCTTCCTGCAAGAGCAGAAGAAGTTGAGCATGCAATGGAAGAGGGAATCAAGTTTGCATTCCTTAACAATCCGGTTGAAGTTGAAGGAGACAACGGCTGGGTTAAGTCAGTTAAATGCCAGGTTATGGAACTTTCTGATCCGGATGAGTCAGGAAGAAGAAAGCCTGTAGCAGTTGAAGGAAAATATAATGACATTGAATGCGACTGCATGATCATGTCAATCGGTACATCTCCAAACCCACTTATCAAGTCAACAACAGAAGGCCTTGATACAGAGAAATGGGGCGGAATCATTGCTGATGAGACAGGTCTTACATCACGTAAGGGTGTTTATGCCGGCGGTGACGCAGTTACAGGTGCGGCAACAGTTATCCTTGCAATGGGTGCTGGTAAGAAGGCAGCTGCAGCTATGGATGCATATATGCAGACATTATAATTAAGAGATTTTTTTAGACTAGGTGGGACTTATTGTATAGGTCCCACTTGTCTGGTTTATAGAACTTATTTTACAGTGAACTTTGTAAATAAGGGAATTATAGAATATGAATTTAAGGCGGATTAAAAATGGCAGAACAAAATAACAAGAGAATACAGGGGATGCTTAAAGCTACTACGATTATGGTAGTAGCTAATCTGATCGGCAGTCTGCTGGGCTTTGGAAAGAGTATCCTGATAAATTCTCTTATTGGACCGGGATATCAGACAGATGCATATAATGCAGCATTTACTATTCCAGACTATATTTATACCATTCTTGTAGGTGGAGGTCTTTCTTCAGCATTTATTCCAATCTTCAGCCAGTACCTGGCGAGGAATGAAAAAAAGAAAGGCTATAGGATGGCCAGTACCATACTTAATATGGTATTAGGCTTTGCCATTATCTTATGTATCATAGGAGAAATATTTGCACCTCAGCTTGTTGATCTTGTTTTTAGTTTCAAGGGTGAGGCTTATATCCTTACAGTAAAACTTACAAGGATCATGTTCTTACAGAGTTTCTTTATGTGTCTTGCAGGCGTACTTATGGGTATTCTTCAGGCGTATGAGAACTTCCTTCCGTCATCACTTGGCGCGGTTTTTTATAATCTTTGCATTGTAGTATTCGGTGCTCTCCTTTCACAAGCCTTTGGATTTGGAGTAGCTGGATTTTCGATAAGCGTGGTGATAGGTGCATTTGTAAACTTTCTTGTGCATATCAGACCGCTTAAGAAAACCGGATTTTTATATGAGCCTGTGATCGATCTAAAAGAAGATGGGGTAAGAAAATTTTTCCATCTGCTCTGGCCTTCTCTTTTGGGAATGTCAGTAAACCAGATAAATATCATGGTAAATAACTACTTTGCTTCGGGAATTGGAGATTCCATCCTTACAGTTATGCAGAATGCACTTCAGATCATGAATCTCCCGGTAAATATGTTTGCTGCGATCTCGCTGGCAATCTTTCCTGCAATGTCCCAGAGTTATGCACTGGGAAAAAAGGATGAATATAAGGATAGCGTAAAGCTGGGTATAAATACTATTAATTTTGTAACTTTCCCTTCAATGGCAGGACTTATCTGCCTGGGCAAGCCATTTATAAGAATGATGTATTATCAGGGAAGAACTACAGAAAAAGATATAGAAAATATTGTTTTTTTCCTTGTGATCTATTCTTTAGGAATTGTGGCATACAGCCTCAGGGTTCACTTAAACAGATGCTTCTATGCAATACAGGATACAAAAACTCCGGTAACAGTTAATATCATTATCCTTACGATAAATATTATCTTAAGTTTTATCTTTGTGCGTTTCTGGAGCGCCGCAGGTATAGCAGTGGCTTATGTAACTGCAGGTATGATCAGTATGACACTTAATACAGTTCTTCTTAGAAGAAAGATAGGAAAATTTGGTGGAAGAACAATACTTGTTTCTCTTACAAAAACAGTGATAAGTACAGCAGTGATGTCAGGAGTTCTGGTTGTCCTTACTAAGATATTTGAGGCAAGTATGAATCTTTCTGGAAAGCTGATGCAGCTTGTGGAGACTATGATCCTTGTATTTATTGGCATAGCAGTTTATTTTATAACAGCTTACTTGCTTAAAGCTGAAGAAATGACAACAGTAATCGGTATTTTAAAGAGAAAGTTAAAGAGGCATTAAAATGTATAAAGAGATAGCAAAACTTGTCATGTATCGTAACTTTGAAGAGGATTCAGTTATCAATAATTTAAGTCAGATCATCCGTGATCTTGATCTTAAAGCAGACGAAAAAGATAATCTGGTCAGCAGGATCTATGTTGAGATAAGAAAGCTTCTTGAGATCGCAACAGATTATGGCTTTAATAGGAATCTTTGGCAGGACTATCTTACTTTTTTACTTATCACAAACGAAAATCCATTTTCTCTTACCTGTGAAAAGGTTGGATCAAATGGAGGCAGCGTTGTGAGATTTGCTATAAATGATTTTAAGATCTTTGCAGACCTTTTCAGATATGATTTTTCAGAACTGGAAAAAGAGCTGGAGATTG
>CAMKMR010000275.1 GCA_946413945.1 uncultured Lachnospiraceae bacterium
TTTTCAACGGCAGTAAGTGATGAGGCAAATATTGTAATGGGACTTGATCTAGGAGCTGATGATTATATAACAAAGCCATACAGGATAAAGGAGCTACTCGCCAGGGTGGCTGCTGTTATAAGAAGGCATGAAAAGACAAAAATCAGCAGATCTGATATTATTTCTTTTGGAGAACACAAATTTTCAGAAGATTCTCTCAGGTTATATCATAAAGATGACTTGGTAGAATGTACTCCTGCGGAATTAAGGCTTCTTAGAGAGTTTATAAATAATAAAGGTATTGTACTTACAAGAAACATCCTTATGGAAAGGCTATATGATACAGGAGAAGCATTTATCGATGATAATACCTTATCTGTATATATTAAAAGACTTAGAGATAAGCTTGGCCGTGATGCTGCTTATATTAAGACAGTTAAAGGTGTGGGCTATCGATTTGATGAAGTGTGATGTTAATTATCGCTATATGTGTTGAAGGTTAGAAGAAAACTATACTTACTGTTAGATGGAGATCGGTATGAAGAGTAACTATGAGAAAAAAGAATTTGCAAAAAGATTTCTTCTTATAACCGGCATTTATCTGCTTATAATACTATTGTTTATCGTCCTTATATGGGATATGACAGGTGACATAGTGCATTATCTTCTTATAGCTTTCTATGTTATTTCATATGGACTTACTGCTTATGTTTATTATTTTTCAAAGAAAACAGTAGATAAGGCGTATTCATCAGTAGAAAGAGCATCTGATATGATGCAGGCTTTAATCAAAGATAGTGAATCAGATATACTCAGTTCTTCCGATACAAATCTTGAAGAAGGAACTGTTGGGATCCTTTATGACAATTTTTCTAAGGTCGTTAATATCTTTAGGGAAGGCAAGCGAAAGGAAATGGAAGAAAAGGAATATCTGATGAAAGTAATGTCAGATATTTCTCATCAATTAAAGACACCTCTTGCTTCTATGACGCTTTTTCTTGATCTTTTACTCAGTGATAAGATTAAGGATGAAGATGAAAAAACAAAAATCCTTAAGGAAAGTTTAAATCAGGTAAGCAGGATGGAATGGATGGTCCTTGCAATGCTGAAATTGGCAAGGATAGAAGCTGGGGCAGTGGCATTTGATATTAAAAAAGTCAATTTAAACTCTGTACTTGCAGAAGTTGTAGGTTCACTAAGCTATCTTACAAAGACAAGGGGACAGATGATAAAAATTTCCTGCCCTGAAAATATAAAAGTAAAGGCTGATGGTCAGTGGCTTGTTGAAGCTTTGATCAATATAGTTAAAAATGCCTCTGACTATTCTTATGAAAAGTCTGATCTTATTGAGATAAATGTTGAACAAAACAATGTTTTTACACGTATCTATATCGTGGATCATGGAATTGGTATGGCAGAAGAAGAAATGATCCATGTTTTTGAACGTTTTTATAGAGTTGATAAAACTGTTAATCCCAACAGTGTCGGGATTGGACTTTCTCTTTCAAAATCTATCATCGAAAAGATGGATGGTAAGCTTAGCGTTGATAGTTGTCCTGATAAGGGTACAAAATTTACGATACAGTTGATTTAAGCAATCTTTCATTATTGTAAGATTGCTTATTTTTTTGTCACTGAATTGTAAGTAAGAAGTGATAATTTATAAGCTGTAAAAATACTTATATTGATAATTGAAAGGGATTGTATGGATAACATTATTGAATTAAAAAATGTAACTAAGATTTATGGAGAAAATGGTTCTAAAGTCCTGGCCCTCCATAATATCAATCTTACTATAGAAAGAGGAAGTGTAACAGCAATAGTTGGTGCATCAGGAAGTGGTAAGTCAACTCTCTTAAATATGATCGGTGGAGTTGATTATCCTTCTGACGGAACAATAATAGTCGATGGAAAAGAGATCAGTAGATTTAATGATGATGAATTAAGTATCTTCAGAAGAAGGAAAGTTGGTTTTATCTTTCAGGCCTATCACCTTATCCCGGTTCTTACTGTAGAAGAAAATATCAATCTCCCGGTTCTCTTAGATCATAGAAAACCAGATAAAGAATATATAGACCAGATCATTGAAATACTCGGATTGAATGAAAGAAGAAAATATTTACCAAATCAGTTATCAGGTGGTCAGCAGCAAAGAACAGCTATAGCAAGAGCGCTGGCTAATAATCCTTCTTTAGTTTTGGCAGATGAGCCTACAGGAGCCTTAGATTCTAAAAATGGTAAGGAAGTTATGGATCTTCTTATGAAATCAGTACATGACTTAGGTCAGACGCTGGTTATAATCACTCATAATCTGGATCTGGCAAGAGAAGCAGATCGTATCATTAAGATAAAAGATGGAGAAATAGAATAGTATGAATAGTTATAAGGATTTAGCAAAGAAATATTTTAAAGATAATAAAAAAAGAAATATCTTTACTATAATCTGTACATGTTTGGTAGTCATCTGTATTTATTCGGTTCTTAATATGTGCTTTAACTGGGTAAAAAGCTGCAGAAAGAGTATCAGGGAATTAGGGGATTATGAAATTCTTGTTTTTACAGAGGATAAAGATATTGTTGAAGATATAGTTAATGCTGACTGGGTGGAATCGGCATATCTTGGGAAATATATTGATCCTCAAAAAGGAGATCTCGAATCTATAGCTTCTCAGGCGCTACATATAAATGTTAAGTCTAAATATCTTATGAAATATTATAGAAATAAGATAAAAAAAGACTATAATGTTTCAGCCGAGTTAAATTATGAACTGGCCTGGACTTATGGACAGGATTTTACTAATTTAAATAATCTAGAATTATTCTTATATATATTCCTTTCATATATATTAGCCATAATCGGTGTTGCATATATTCGAAACAGCTTACAGCTTTCTGCTATTGAAAGAATAAAGGATTATGGCAATTTAAGATGTAT
Organism: uncultured Lachnospiraceae bacterium; assembly: GCA_946413945.1. Lineage (GTDB taxonomy): Bacteria > Bacillota > Clostridia > Lachnospirales > Lachnospiraceae > Eubacterium_Q. Next base: position 2,915 of record CAMKMR010000275.1, read on the forward strand.
CGGAGCAACCAAGAAAGAGATAAGGCAGATCATAAAAAAAGAAGCTTTTATAGTTGAATTTTACGGTATCATATTTGGCAGTATTCTA
>CAMKMR010000276.1 GCA_946413945.1 uncultured Lachnospiraceae bacterium
ATCCTGTATTGCTCTTATTAGCATCCTTGTATGTAGCATTGATTATGTCCATAACGGCCTTAATCTCTTTTTTACCTTCTTCAGGATTCTTACCTGCCTCTACTGCATACTGTGCTTCTCTCATATCTTTTGCTCGGCTTACATAGAGAGGATCTTTTCTTGATAATGCGAACTCTGCAAGGCCAAGAGGATTGGATCTGTAGCTTGATGTCTCGCCTGAAGGAATGAGCTCGTCAGTTGTTGTAACAGGATCATGGATTTCAGATACAACTCTTAATACGAGGTTTTCGGGAAGTGCTGACATCTTGGGCCAGTCCTTAATGTTGGGGCCAAACTGAATCTCCTGGTTAGGATCTGCAACGCCCTTGGAATCGAATACACGATTCTCATATATAGCTTTGTCAAAGAAGTACTTATACTTACCAAAATCTCCATCGAATTCAGTTGCAGGTGTAAGTACGCCCTGGTTAGCTGCTGTAGCTGCAATAGAACGAGCATCCATAAGAGCAACTGATGAAATCTGACCATTCTGTAACTTGGAACCTTCTCTGTTGGGGAAGTTTCTGGTTGAATGACGGATACTGAATGCATTATTAGCGGGTGTGTCTCCTGCACCGAAGCAAGGACCACAGAACGCTGTCTTAAGAACAGCACCTGTCTGCATAATCTTAGCAGCACATCCGTTCTTAATGAGTTCCATATATATAGGCATGGAAGCAGGATATACGCTTAACGTAAATGCACCGTTACCGATGAACTTACCATCAAGTATGTCAGCAGCTGCACAGATATTTTCGAATCCACCACCTGCGCAACCTGCGATGATACCCTGTTCTACAACGAACTTACCATTCTTAACTTTATCTTTAAGAGAATACTCAACTGCACCATCAAGCGATACAAGTGCTCTCTTTTCAACATCATCAAGAATATCCATAAGATTGTCTCTGAGTTCTTCGATGGTGTATGTATTGCTGGGATGGAAAGGCATGGCAATCATGGGCTTAATCTTGGATAAGTCAATCTTGATGATGCCATCATAGTATGCAACATCTGCGGGATTAAGTTCGCTATACTCTTCTTCTCTACCATGAATTTCGTAGAATTCCTTAATCTTATCATCAGTACGCCAAATTGATGAGAGACATGTTGTCTCTGTAGTCATAACATCGATACCGATTCTGAAATCAGCAGAAAGTGATGATACACCGGGGCCTACGAATTCCATTACTTTATTCTTAACGTATCCGTTTCCGAATACAGCACCGATTATTGCAAGTGCAACGTCCTGAGGACCTACGCCCTTAACAGGTGTTCCTTCAAGATATACACCAACTACGCCGGGCATATTGATATCATATGTCTGCTCAAGAAGCTGCTTAACAAGTTCAGGACCACCCTCGCCCATAGCCATGGTACCAAGTGCACCATAACGTGTATGTGAGTCTGAACCAAGAATCATCTTGCCGCAACCTGCGAGCATCTCTCTTGCAAACTGATGGATTACAGCCTGATGAGGGGGTACATATACTCCGCCGTATTTCTTTGCGGCTGTCAGACCAAACATGTGGTCATCCTCGTTGATAGTTCCGCCTACTGCACAGAGTGAGTTATGGCAGTTTGTAAGTACATAGGGGATAGGGAACTTTTCAAGTCCGCTGGCCCTGGCTGTCTGGATGATACCTACATAGGTAATATCATGTGATGTGATCTTATCAAACTTTATCTTGAGCTTCTCATTATCACCTGATGTATTGTGCTTGCTCATAATACCAAAGCTTATGGTATTGTCTCTGAGAGTTGCATCATTAACATTTACTCCCTTGCCTGCTGCCTCATCTGCATTAAGCAGTTCTCCGTTTACTAAGTATACTTTGTTCTTAATTAAGTCCATTTCTTTTTATCCTTCCGGCTTTTTATAGTTCTAATATTTTTTCGATCAATAATCCTTATGGTGCTTCATGTACCATCTGATATACATAAATGTATACGGCTCGCCTTTTTCAGCCAGCATCTTTAAAAGCTTCTCCAGGAAGTCACTTGTTTCCTGATGTATGCATCTTCTGGATCTGGCCTTATCAAAATATTCATAAGGGCTCTTGTTTGTGTACTGGCCCTTAAGATAAACCTTGCTGGCTGCCACTCTGTCGCAGAACATCTCTATAACATATTTAAGAGGCATCTTTACAGGCAGAGCCTTGTTTGCTTCGATGTTATAATCATTCCAGTACTCAAAGTGGTGTTTGTTCCTGCCCTTGTGATGCATCCATGCATATGAGAATCCGTGATCCTCTCTCTCTCCCTCGTTAGGGCTCTTGTCTCCCCTGTAAAACTTAACACCGTTTATAAACTCGGTAGGTGAGAACTTTGATAAGTCATGTATAAGTCCCTGAAGAGGAATACCTGCTTTTACGCAGTGCTTAAATACCATCTTCTTATGTGTAAGTACTGTCCTGGTATGAGCTACCAGTCTGTTAGTCTTCTTTTTCTTTACTTCATAGTATTTTATCCCATCAGAATCGGTATCTTCACCAAGCCCGAGCTTCTTTCTGATAGAATTCTTCATCTTCTTGCCTAATGATTTACGAAGCCTGTAACCCTGGAAGCTGATGGTCTCTCCGGCTTTCTTGGCACCTTCATACATCTTGGGACCTACCTGCTTGGCAGTATCCACTACGGTGTCCTTTGCCTTGGGAGCAAAGTCCTGAACAGTCTCTTTAACCTTACTGCCAACATTCAGAGCAGTCTCCTTTGCTTTAGGGCCTAAGTCCTGGACCGTCTCTTTAGCCTTGGGGCCTATATCCTGAATTCTGTCCTTTACAAAGTTACCTACGTTTTGGGCAGTCTCCTTTGCCTTAGGTGCCAGATCCTGTGCAGTCTCCTTTACCTTATCTCCAACGTTTGTAGCAACGTCCTTCATCTTTGGCAGTACATTGGTCTTAAACTGACCGAACTTATCCTTCATGGTGCCTACTACCACACCCTCGATACGTTCGATC
>CAMKMR010000277.1 GCA_946413945.1 uncultured Lachnospiraceae bacterium
CTTATTGATCTTTTCAAACTGGGGAGAGGTATAAAGAAATGAAATATTCTGTAGGATTACAGGACCCCTTTGCATTTAATGTGAAATTCTGGATGATACTTTCACTGTCTTTGATAGGAGGAGCATTTTTATCTATGCTCATTCATCACTTAGTGAAAAATCATAGAGCTAAGGGAACCAAAAAGTCGTTCATGACAGGTAAACGTCTTGAATGGTTGAAAAATAAATATTTAAAACATATTGATAAGATTGAAGAAGACTATCTTTCTGGCAGATGTGATATGAGGCGCACTTACCAGAGAATGAGTCATGAGGTTAGAAAATTCACTACTCGTGCTACTGGCATTAAGATCAGTACACTTGTATATTCGGAGATTGCGCAGCTTCACCGACCTAAGCTTACAGATCTTATCGGTAATTATTACGCTCCTGAATTTGCATTTAAGGCAGATCCAGATGTAAGAGCGGGAATTAAAGAGACTAAGGAGCTGATAAGATTATGGTATTAAATTTCAGAAATCCTGGTACTCTTTTATATGCATTAATAATTCTGGCCCTGGTAATTATTGTTGCTGTATATTTCAGGGTTAAGAAAGTAAAAGACAGATCAGGAATAAAAGCGGCCAATACAAAAAGACTTAGAAGTTTAGGCATTTTTAAGAAAAAGTATATTGAAGGGATCATTTTAAAGGTTGTATTCTTCATTGGGCTTGGCGTAGCGCTTCTTTCAGCAGTGCTTCTTTTTGCAAGACCATATAAGAGTATACCAGATAAAGATGAATTCAATGGAAGAGATATCATGCTTTGTATTGATATTTCAGCATCGAATCATTCCGGTATAGCAGACTTAACAGATGAGTTTATCAAAACTGTGGAAGGTCTGGATGGAGACAGAGTTGGTATTTCCATTTTTAATACATCCAGTGTCCTTTATCTGCCAGTAACAGACGATTATGAATTCGCTGTAAAGAAACTTAAGGCCTTATCGGAATACTTTAAAGCTGAAGAGGAATTTCAGAAGAATTATGCCGATAAGTATGAATATGCTTATGAGGTACCGGAAAGCGAAAAAAAGAGATACGATGAATTGAATAGAATCCTGTCATCCTTTGATCAGGGAACGACAGCAGGTTATGAGATTAAGGGTACTTCATGTGTAGGTGAAGGACTGGCATCGGCTTTGTTTAGTTTTCCGGATCTTATGACAGAAAAGAGAACAAGAACTCTTATTCTTGTAACTGATAATGAGCCTGAATATATCGGTGAGGAACTGGTATCTTTAGCTGATACATGTCAGATGTGCGTGGCAGATGAAGTAAATGTTTTTGGAATCTATCCTGGAACAGATATTAAAAAATATACTGACAGTGCTCAAAGAAAACAGGAATTCCAAAAAGCTATTACAGAGGCTAAGGGTAAGTTCTATGTGAAAGATGCTGAACTTACAGCAGAGAGGATCCTTAATGATATTGAAGCACAGGCAGTAAAGAAAACTGAGATAGCAGTTGCAACAAAGACTGTAGATGAACCAAAGAGCTGGTTTATTGTTCTTGTGATTTCTCTTTCGTTTACATTTTTAGTTGTGATCATTTCGCTGATTGAAACAGGTTTTCTTACATTTACAAAAAAGAAACTTTATCAGAAGATCATTTCTATAATCACGGCAGTTCTTATCATTGCTTCAACAGTAATGATCGGCATCAGACCTATGATAGTAGATCAGAATCAGGAGGTTAGAACTAATAACCTTGATGTCTGTCTTATTATAGATACGACCATCAGTATGTGGGCAGAGGATTATAATCAGGGACCAAGAATGGATGCGGTAAAGAAGGATGTGGAGACTATAATCAATGCTCTCCCTGGAAGCTCATTTGCTTTGGTGAATTTTGATAACTCAGCCCAGTTATTAATGCCTTATACACAGGATATCAACGGTATCAGAGATGCTGTAGATGATCTTTCAATGCCAAATTATAATACGGCGCAGGGATCATCTGTAAATAAGATCATGGATGAGATAAAGACACTTTCTGAGGTATCAGATAATAAAAAAGGTACAAGACGTACTATATATTTTATCTTCAGTGATGGTGAAACAACTGACGGTACTGAACTTGGAGCTTTTGAAAAGCTTGAAAGAAATGTGGATGGTGGCGCGGTCATTGGATATGGATCAACTACCGGCGGAAAGATGAATTATCCTGGCAAGGGCTATGTAAAAGATACTTCAAAAGGTACAAGTGCAAGATCTAAGATTGATGAAGATAATCTTCAGATGCTTGCGAAAAAACTTGGAATTCCTTATGTTCATAGTGGTAAGATCGGATATAATAATGAAATCTTTTCTGAGATCGATGTTATCAAGGCACTTAGCCGTGATGCAGCTATAGAAGATGGCGATACCAGTGGAATGATCGAAACATATTATTATTTCGCAGGAATACTCGCAGTGATTCTTATGGCTTGGGTGGTAAGAAACATTTACAAAGGAGGTTTATCATGAAGAAAAAAAAGATAATATTAATGATCATAAGAATCTTTGCGATAATCCTTGTTGTTGGAGCCTTGGTCATATTTGGAAGACTTATAGTAAATAAGTCATTTCTTAAAAACTATAGCAAAAGATCTTATACAACAATGCCGGAGGCAATGCTTAAATATGCGCCTATAGGTGAAAACTATATCGTATATTATAATCTTGGAAATGTAGCTTATAAGAAGAATGATTATGATGAGGCAATAAGGAACTATAATAAAGCCTTAAAGAATAATCCGACTGAGGAAGATGAATGTAAGATAAGGATCAATCTTGCTCTTGCTATGTGTCATAAGATTAAATTTAACGAGATAGATAAGAAGGACAAAAATTCTGTAGAGCTCGCTATAGATCAGTTAACAAAAGCTAGAAATGTGCTTACAGAAAAGGGCTGTGCTTCAGAAGGAGTGGATACAGATGATGGTCATTCAAAGGATGCTGAAAAGTTAA
>CAMKMR010000278.1 GCA_946413945.1 uncultured Lachnospiraceae bacterium
ATGTTGAGGGAGAAAAAAAGGGAAATATAAGTGGAGCAGATATATGCATTAGGATTCACTCTGACAGCTGGACCGACAGTTCACTAAGAGGAGTTTCAGTACTTTATCCGTCTACGGATAATCCTTATCCGGTAAGGAAGCAGGCTAAAAAATCCAAGAAGCTTGCAAAGAAGCTGATTAAGGAATATTGTAAATCCACAGGCTTCAAAAACAGAGGTATTGTGGTGAGAAATGATCTCAGCGGTACCAACTGGAGTACCATACCGACTGTGCTTATTGAATGTGGTTTCCAGAGTAATCCCACAGAGGATGTGCTGCTTAATGATCCAAAGATGCAGAAGAAAATGGTCAGCGGAATGGTTAAGGGTATAGATAAGTATTTTGGCTATTAGGATTTTTTTAAAGCAATCATGTAACTGATTCTGGGCATAGGCTCAGAAAAAATATATAAACTTAAAGGAGGTATTTTAAGTATGAATTATCAAATCGAGGGTGGAACTCTCCCGGTTGTAATCATCAACCTTGATGCGGGAGAAAAGGTTGTAACTGAAGGTGGTGGAATGTCATGGATGTCACCTAACATGAAGATGGAAACATCAGGTGGCGGACTTGGAAAGATGTTCAGCCGTGCAGTATCAGGTGAGTCTGTTTTCCAGAACATTTATACAGCAGAAGGCGGTCCTGGATTTATAGCTTGTGCATCCAGCTTCCCTGGATCAATCAGAGCCTTTGAGATCGGCCCGGGAAATAGCATGGTATTCCAGAAGTCTGCATTCCTTGCATCTGTTGGAAATATTGATCTTTCCGTACATTTTAAGAAGAAACTCGGCGCTGGTATGTTTGGTGGTGAAGGCTTCATTATGCAGAAGGTTTCCGGACAGGGCGTTGCTTTTGCTGAGTTCGATGGACACGTAGTAGAGTATGATCTTCAGGCAGGACAGCAGATCGTTCTTGATACAGGACATCTTGCAGCTATGTCAGAATCATGCCAGATGGATATACAGACAGTTAAGGGTCTTAAGAACATTGCATTTGGTGGCGAAGGTCTCTTCAACACTGTAGTAACAGGTCCCGGACATGTTTGGGTACAGACTATGCCGGCTGCTAGTCTTGCAAGTGCAATCCAGCCATTCATCGTAACCGGAAGCTAAAAAATATCGTAACCGGAATATTTAAATAATTATTGCACAATATATGCTTAGGTTGTATAATGTGCCTGTTAAAAAAGGGGAGCTGAACCTGATTCGGCTGAGAACAGACTGTTTTGTCTGGACCCGTAACCTGATTTGGATAATGCCAACGTAGGGATATAATTGTGAATTTGAAGCAGATATGTCCTTAGTGGGTATATCTGCTTTTCTTTATTTATTCGATTATGTAAATGCAGATATACGATCTTGTAGTAGGGGAGCTCTTCTCTAAGTAGAACAAGAAAGGAAGTAAAAAAGATGCTGGGAAAATGTCTTGAAAATGTAAGAAAAAATGTACCATTGGTACATAACATCACTAACTATGTAACAGTTAATGATGTGGCAAATGTACTTCTTGCCTGTGGTGGAAGTCCTATTATGTCTGATGAACCTGAGGACGTAGAGGATATCACATCCATATGCGGAGGTCTGAACATCAATATTGGAACTTTAAATAAAAGTTCTATTGAAGGAATGTTCAGAGCAGGAAGAAAAGCAAGTGAGCTCGGTCATGTTACTCTGCTTGATCCGGTAGGAGCCGGTGCTTCAAAGCTGCGTACTGATACTGCAGTAAAACTTATGGATGAGATTCCATTTAGCATTATCAGAGGAAATATCTCTGAGATCAAAACACTTGCACTTGGCAGTGGAACAACAAAGGGCGTTGATGCCGATGTTGCTGATGCAGTTACAGAGGATACTCTAGATAGTGCAGTTAAATTTGTAAAAGATTTTGCAAAGAAGGCAGGAGCTGTTGTTGCAATTACAGGAGCTATCGATCTTGTTAGTGATGGTGATAAGTGCTATGTAATAAGAAACGGTCGTGCGGAGATGGGCAAGATAACAGGAACAGGCTGTCAGCTGTCCGGACTTACTACTGCATTTGCGGTTGCAAATCCTGATAATATATGTGAAGCTGTAGCCGCTGCTGTATGTACAATGGGTCTTGCAGGTGAGATAGGATGGTCACGTATGCAGGAGGGTGATGGTAATTCAACCTATCGCAATCGTATCATCGACGCTATCTTCAACATGGATGGTGAAACACTGGATAAGGGAGCTAAGTATGAAGTTAGATAAGAAGGATTTACTTTTATATGCGGTAACTGATCGTCACTGGCTGAATGGAAGAACTCTTTATGAGGTGGTGAAAGAAAGCCTTGATGGAGGCGCAACCTTTATTCAGCTGAGAGAAAAAGAACTGGACTCAGAAACTTTTCTTGATGAAGCAAAGGAGCTTAAGAAGCTTTGTGCCAAATATCATGTTCCCTTTGTAATAAATGATAATGTAGATATAGCTCTTGCCATGGATGCTGACGGAGTACATGTAGGTCAGAGTGATATGGAGGCCGGAAATGTTCGTGAAAAGCTTGGTCCTGATAAGATAATCGGTGTGTCAGCTCAGACTGTAGAGCAGGCAGTACTCGCAGAAAAAAGAGGAGCAGATTATCTTGGAGTTGGAGCAGTATTTCCTACTGGTTCAAAAGATGATGCTATTGAAGTATCTAATATCGAGGGCAGAGTTGTATGTCATGCTAGTGATGTAGCTAGTGGATTTTTGGAAGTTAGAGGTATTGGTATTGTTAATATCGCTAAAATGTTCGGTATATCTAAAATCAAAAAATCATGTAGAATTCATATGGTTGTCCAATTAATCAAAACTGAAACTTTAAAAAGAGAATATTTTGAAAGACTTGGTGAAGACCAAAAATGCATTGATATTCTTGGTGTACAACTTCCAATATATAACATTCCTGTTACTTATGGTCGTGATATTAGTAACATGATTGAAGTTG
>CAMKMR010000279.1 GCA_946413945.1 uncultured Lachnospiraceae bacterium
GAGAAAAGTCCTATAACAACATAATAGAATCAATTGATGCCTCAAGAGAAGCTGATATGGCAGGATTTATCTACGGTCTTGGCATCAGTGGAGTTGGACTTTCCAACGCAAAACTTCTGGTTAAACATTTTGATAATGATATTGAAAAGATAATTGCAGCAAGTGCTGAGGATATCAGTGAGATCGAACATATGGGTGATGTGCTGGGTAAAAATATCTCCGGTTATTTTAAAGATCCTGATAATCTTTCGGAAGTAAGAAGACTTCTTTCAGAGATTCATTTTAAGGCTGTGGAAGTGGCAGGAGAGCAGGACCTTACTGGGCTTACGTTTGTTATCACTGGATCTTTAAATAATTATACTAACCGTGATGAATTAAAAAATGAGATTGAGAACAGAGGCGGTAAAGTTGCCGGTTCCGTAAGTTCTAAGACTTCATTTCTTATAAATAACGATATTACATCAAATTCAGGAAAGAATAAAAAAGCTAAGAGCCTTGATATTCCTATTATTACTGAAGATGACTTTATTCAAAGGAGGTTTTTAGATGCCAATTAGAATTGATAATGATATCCCTGTAAAGAAGATACTTGAAGATGAGAATATATTTGTAATGGATGAGAACAGGTCAAATTCTCAGGATATAAGACCTCTTGATATCCTTATCCTTAACCTTATGCCTCTTAAAGAAGATACGGAACTTGCTTTACTTAGAAGTCTTTCAAATACACCGCTGCAGGTAAATGTAACATTTATAAGAACTCTTTCTTATGAATCTAAACATGCTTCAAAGCAGCATATAGAAAGATTCTATTCAGATTTTCCAACTGTAAAAAAGAGAAAATGGGACGGCCTTATAATTACAGGTGCGCCTGTGGAAAAGCTGGAATTTGAAGAAGTTAATTACTGGAACGAACTTACAGAGATAATGGACTGGTCAGAAAAAAATGTTACTTCGACCCTTCATATCTGCTGGGGGGCCCAGGCAGGTCTTTATTACAGATATAACGTGCCTAAGTTCGCCCTTCCAGCAAAGCTTTCAGGAATATATCAGATGAAGACATTCCATAAAAAGACTGAACTTGTTCGTGGATTTGATGATTATTTCCTTGTACCTCAGTCAAGATATACAGGATCAGACAGAAATGCGATAGAAGAGAATGATCATCTTGAGATCGTTGCTGATTCTGAGGAATGCGGTCCATATCTTATTATCGGAGATAATGGAAAGAATATCTTTATCACAGGTCATCCTGAATATGATGTGGATACACTTGATAAGGAATATAAGAGGGATTTAAAGAAGGGCATTGATCCTGCTCTTCCATGCAATTATTATCCAAATAATGATGCAACCCGTAAGCCTGTAAAGTCGTGGAGATGTCATGCTAATATGCTTTACACTAACTGGCTGAATTACTACGTATATCAGAATACACCTTATGAATGGAATGAGATTTCCGATAAGTAGACGAACGGACGCCAAAATATAATAGGTGTTCAATCACCCCCTCCAGCGGGCTAAAACATGCCCTTTGTAGGGGGTGATTTCGCACCTTATTATTATATTTTGGCTGGGTGTGGATATATTTAGAGATATTTGTTTTGTCCTTTTATTTTGGTTCGTTGTGGATATATTTAGAGATGTTTGTTTTGTCCTTTTGTTTTGGTTGGGTGTGGGACTATTTTAGATTGTAAAGCTTTGGATGGTTTATAGTATCAGGGGGATTTATGTTTTGGATTTTTTTATTTGCTGGGATGCTGATATTTTGCATTATTGGAATACTGTATCTTAGTTGGATAATCGGAAAATTTAAGTTAATAAGGATAATATCAAAAGATAAAAGCAAGATCAGGAGATTTATTTCTTTTATATCTGTGATGGCATTATATTGTCTTTTTACTATTTTTATCTCAATGTTAGATGCTACAGTGATCATTCTTCATCTTATGCTATTTGCTGCCTTATATGGAATTATAATAAGAGTAGCTGAAAAGATAAGTAAAAGAAGTTTTAAGATCAACTGGAGAGGACATCTTACATTTATTACTACAATAGTATATCTTTCTATTGCTTATTTTCTTTGTAATAATGTATGGAGAACGCATTATGATATAAAGACTGATAAGTCTGTAAACAGTCTTAAGATTGCTCTTATTACCGATTCTCATTTAGGTACAACCTTTGATGGCGATGGCTTTGTAAAGTATCTGACTGATATAGCTGAGGAAAATCCGGATATTATTTTTATATCAGGGGATTTTGTTGATGACAGTACTAAAAAGAATGATCTTATAAAAGCCTGTCTTGCTTTGGGTAATATGAATCCAAAGCTGGGAGTATATTTTGTATATGGAAATCATGATAAGGGTTATTTTCACAACAGAGACTTTACTGCTGAAGAATTAGAAGAGAATCTTAAAATGAATAATGTTAAGATCTTAGAAGATGACATAGCTATTTTAGATGATCTTATCATTGTTGGAAGAAAAGATGCTTCGGTTAAAAATAGAAAATCCATGGATGAACTAACTGAAAATCTGGATAAAGATAAATATATTATAGTACTTGATCATCAGCCTAATGATTTTCAAAATGAAGCAAGGTGTGGAGCAGATCTTGTTTTATCAGGACATACCCATGGAGGGCAGCTTTTCCCTGTAACTTTTTTTGGAGAATTAACTGGGATGAATGATAAAACATATGGTTGGGAGAGAAGAGATAATACTGATTTTATTGTTTCTTCAGGCATCTCCGACTGGGCGATACATTTTAAATCAGGAACAAGATCAGAATATGTGATCATTGATGTACATTTAAAGAGAAATTGATGATTTTGATAAAAAAGAAAATTTAATAGTATTAATATCTGATTTGTTCATTAATGGCTTGATAGAAAATGAAAATTTTACAGGAAATGGCTCTGATGCGATAAAGCAGTATCTTT
>CAMKMR010000280.1 GCA_946413945.1 uncultured Lachnospiraceae bacterium
TATTCTCCTATTAAATGAGTCCATAAGGAAATATCCCATAACACTATCTGCTAACTGCTTTGATGTAAGGCCTATATTAATCTCGCCTTTATCAATAGCTCCATCAAACAAGGTTATAAGGAAGTTTCTTCTGTTATTCATTCCTCCCTCAACTTTTTCCCTTGTATATGGATTATGCAGCAACTCTTCGAACTGAAGCATAAGCGTTGAAAGCTCTACGTAACTATCATAATATGTAGCGTAGGTTTCAACATATGTCATAATCTTATCAATGTATCTTCCCTTTTTGACTCTTACAGTTTTCTCAACAGTACTATCAAATCTAAAATAATAATCAACGACATCAACGAGCAACTCGTTCATATCACCATAATATTTATAAAGAAGCGGTTCTGAAATATTAGCTTTAGCCGAAACTGTCTTTGTTGTAAGCTGGGAAAGGCCGGAATCACTGATAATCTCTATAGCTGTTGATACAATTCTATCTCTTGTTGAAATGAAACTCTCAGTCAAGTCTGCTCACCCCCCTTTTTTCTAAAATTATGTGCTAATTGCACAATACAAATCATTATTATTGTATGTCTTGCCAAGCCATTTGTCAACGTAAACTAAATAAAAGGGACTACTAATAGCAGCCCCTAAATACTATGAATTCTAAAACTTATATAGATTAATCAGACGAATTAATTACTTTGTCTGAAACTCGTTATAAATTACTATTTAACAACTGAAACGTTAATAGCCTGAGGTCCCTTAGTACCATCTGTAATTTCAAACTCTACAGCCTGGCCTTCCTCAACTGTTTTGAATCCCTCCATGTTAAGACCTGAATAATGTACAAATACATCCTTTCCAGCCTCATCTGTGATAAAACCGTACCCCTTCTGGTTATTGAACCATTTTACTGTTCCTTGTGACATATCTACTTTCCTCCAAAAATATTATCGTGCTTAATACAGCACGAAGAAAGAGTACCACAAGACCCCCTTAGCGTCAAGCTTTCTAGAGGAAACTATTAACTTTTTTCAGTATCCAAAAAACTTTTCATTTGCTTTATTTATCAATTATACCATGGATACTGATTTTTCAAGGCTGTCATAAAAGTAAAGTGAATCAGATAAAAAATCAGTTTTGGAAACAGTTTCCTGATTAACTCTTTTAATAAGCCACTTAACCTGTTCAGTATCATCTACAGCAAAAACAGGTACCGCAATGATTTCATTAACAGAAGAAGGGATAATATAATAATCTGAATCAAAGATTTTTGCCACCTCTTCTAATGTTTCACTGTTTAACATTGCTACAGCTCCAAAATCACCACCACAGTTACTTATATACAAAGCAGGATTATCATCAAGTAAGCTTCCTTCAGATGTACCAAGCATCAGATCAGAAAGCACGTCATTTAATCTTCTTATAACAGGTTTATATTTTTTAAATGTATTTTCTCTAGCTATATTAAAAAGTTCTTTTTGTTTCAAATTCCAGGGAGCACCCATTTTTTTTGTAACAAGAAAATCCCCCTCTTCTCCAGCAATATTTACTTCCCACCTTAAGGTTACTGCAAGATCATTAAACTTATAATAAATAGCATCCTTAAGGAGTTCCTTATTTTTCTCATAATTGATCATCCTAAGTATTATATTTTCTTTTGCAGAAGCTTCATCAATGCTGAAAAGATTATTGTCATCCAGTCTTTTGCAGGCTTTTCTTATAGATCTTGCAATAGGATCGATAATATCATAAATATCCATCTTGCTACCCTCTTTTAAGATAGAATCAATATAATTATCGATATAAATACAAGGAGCTATAGATTTACCAACTAATTTAATAGATAAGCCTGTAAGACGTACTCCATTATTTTTATAATTTTTAACAAGTCTGATATTTTCCACATTAAGATCAGCCAGTTCTTCTGTTAAACCAGCCATAATGTCATTAACAATCTCAATTCTTTCCATAAATACTTTTTAAGAAAGAAAAACAGAACTAATAGATAAGCATAACTTAAAACAAAAAAGGACATACATACTTTTAACAAGTGCGAATCATCAAAAGTATATATGTCCATATTAAAAGCACTATAGTTTTTTGTCAAACGTATTAGAGAATTTTTTTAAAAAATGCTATTACCTGATTCATTTCTTCATCAGTTCCGATAGTGATCCTTAAGAAATCTTTTATCCTATCCTGTTTAAAATATCTAAAGAAAATCCCATCTGCTTTAGCTTTTTCAAAAATCTCTTCTGCCGGCATTCCCGGATAGCTGGCAAAAACAAAATTTGCTGCTGAAGGAAGAACCTTAAAGCCCATTTTTTTAATCTCAGCTGTAAACCTTTCTCTTGTAGCTTTTATCTTAGCCACAGTAGCTTTAAAATAATCATCATCATCCACAGAAGCTGCTCCATAAATGATCGAAGGAGTATTCATAGTATAAGAGTTATAAGAATACTTCACGTCACTCATATATTTAATAAGCTTTTTACTTCCTACAGCATAACCTATCCTCATACCTGCAAGAGATCTTGACTTTGAAAAAGTTCTTACACAAAGAAGGTTTTCGTACTTATCTGTAAGATCCATAACAGAAGAACCTTCACTTGCAAAATCGATATAAGCTTCATCAATTATCACAACAGAATCCGGATTATGCTCAACTATATCTATGATAAAGTCTCTAGAAACAAGTTTGCTGGTAGGTGCATTTGGATTAGGGAAGATGATACCACCATTCTCCTTATAATAATCTTCTTTTACAAGATTAAAGTCCTCATCTAATTTCTGCATTTCATATTTAATCCCAAGCATATTAGCCCAGACAGGATAAAATGAATAACTCACATCTGGAAAAAGTATTGCTTTATCAGAATTAAAAAAGGTCATAAATGCCATCGCAATAACATCATCTGAGCCAACGCCTACAAACACTCTGTCTTTTTCTAC
>CAMKMR010000281.1 GCA_946413945.1 uncultured Lachnospiraceae bacterium
CTGCTTGATGTATTTATTATTTTGGAATATATATGTAACATAATTTAAAGCATCAATTTTGATGTGAGAAGTTTCAGTTATTGATTTTTAATTTTTTCAAGGTCTTCATAATAGAAAACATCTCCTCGCCTTTTATTTGTATCATTTCCACAATAGTCAGAAATACTTGAATCCCCTAATAATTTAATCATTATATATGTATCTGAACATTCTATGCTATAACATGATTCTGATAGCTGTTTAGAATAAATACTAACTTCATATTTGATTAGAAGCTTTTTAGAATCATTATCTGTTATTAATATTTTTATATCCTTATAGTTTTCATCTGCCGCATATGATTTAAGCAAAATTCCCTCTACTTTATATTTTCCATTACGTACATTCTCCTCAAACCATACTTTTTTATCTTTATTTTCTGGCCACCAAATAAACAACATAAAAACTATCATAAATGTTAAAACAATAGCCTTAATAAACTTTAAAAAACTCACTTACTTAATTTCCCTCCGCATCTGATTGAGAACTAATATCTTCTAAATTTTTATAGGCTCTGAAAACCCCAACGATTTTTCCATTTTTGTCGATTACATTTATTTTTACATAATCACCACAAAACTCAACATTAAAATTTTCATCTCTAATCAATTTATTATTTGTAGCAACATCAGTCTTCCAATAATAAGTCATTTCTTTATTATATTTAACTGTTATTCTGATACATGCTTTTTCAGCATAATATCCCTCTTGTATTATCTCTACTAAAAAACCTTCTTCGCTATAGCTTTTATAGTTTCTTGCTTTACTATCATAATCATCTGATTTAATATAAGAATATACATTAGTAAAAATAAGTAAAATGATTATACTAATCTCTATTATCCATCTAATTTTAATTTTCTTCATTTCTTACCTGTTCCATTAAAAAATCTTTATATGCTTCAGCTGCAGCATCTGATTCTTCTTTACTAAATGCCGTTTTTACATCATCAAAAAGCGGCCACGTTAAAGTCTGCTTTAATTGATATTCTTTTTTTTCATAAATTATATTAATAAAATATACCATTGGATAAAATTGTAAATATTTATTTTTTTATATTGGGATTATATTTGGATTTTGATATGATTGTTTAAGCTAATTCTAAAATCTGATAAAAAAAGGTTGCAACAATATTTTTAAATTATCATTGCAACCGAACTATCATAACATTTTTTTTGCCATAAACTCCCAGTTTTGCGTCCATAGATTTCTCTAAGTTTGCTATTTGTATACTTTGTGATTTTATTTAACCACACCAATAAAGTCAATTTTTTTTGTATATATCTTCAATCCATCTTCTTCATCCCTGTAACATATGCATAAATATATATTTCATCCAACTTAAATACAGCCTTTTTACAGATTTTTTAACATTCATAGTTACTGACGCTGTGACCTTGATCACGCCTTATTAAACAGTCCCATCAGCTCATATTGCGCATTTATGACGGCATATCCCTGTTTTTGCGATGACGCCCGAACAAATCTGTCACCTTCTTTGAATCCTACACAAACGTAGCCTCCCATAATAGCCATTGCCGATGGATCGTTTAATTCTGGATCATTAAGTCTATTTTTTCTTATAATTTCCATAACAGGCTCTATTACATCTACTGAGATCAACCTACGCCCACCATTACAATCAAGTAAAAGTTGCGTATCTGAATACACATAGACATTGGTATAAGTATTGATGGGAGGATTTGTTGACATATAGCTTGAAATGCTGAAAATAAGAACGAGATTGCTTAATTCAGCTTCTTCAAATGTAGATGTAGCATCAGGTTCTTGCATCTTAGATTTCTCAGGAAATGATTCTAAAGTAGCAACTGGACAACCGCAATTCGGACAAAATGTTTTTCCTTTGCTTCTAAATCCACATTGGCATACAAATTCTTCTTCAACTGTTTTTTCACAGTTAGGAAATGGTTCTCCAAATGCTCCGTCGAATATATTATCAAAATTGTATTGTGGTTTCTGTTCCTGCATAATTACCTCTTAATGATCTAAAAAGTCATCAAAAAAACTATCCCTTCCTCTTAAAGAACTTTATCGCTTTATAGACATCTCCATCCATAATCTTTTCAACAGCATCAAAATCCCCCTCTATCTTAGAAGAGATCTCCTGATCTATATAAAGTCCGGTAAGCCCTGCAGCATAAGCTCCGCCCATATCTGCAATATAGTCGTTACCCACCATTATCGTTTCTGACTTATCAAGCCCAAGTTCACTTACTGCATGATTAAAAAATTCTGGATCCGGTTTGCTGATCCCAACATCTGAACTGATATATATCTTATCCAGATATTTAGTTAAGCCAAGACCATCTAATTCCTGCATAGTAAAAAGACTCTGAGCATTAGACATGAGGATTACCTTTCGTCCTGTAGCCCTTAAATAGATTAGAAGTTCCTCAACCCCAGGATAAAGTCTTAAGAAATATGTCGAGATTTTTCTAAACTGTTTAGCTGTATATTCTATTAACTTTGCCCCGGCATCAACACCCTTGTCCTTATAAAGCTGGTCAAATACTATTGCTATATCAATATCAATATATGAGAGTTCCGGATGAAGTTCTTTTACCCTTTTTCTCTCAGCCTTCTCATATTTTTGGTACATTTCCCTAAGCTCCATAGGAAGATATTTTGCGCCATTTCTTTCATATAAAGCGGCAAGATTATACCAGAGCATCGGTATATCTTCATTAGTTCTTATATCGATCAATGTTCCATATAGATCAAACATTACATTCTTGTATCTCATAAAATGCCAAATCCTCCTATATCATCCTTTTTTCTTTAATCATCCCTGTACGCACTGTATCATCCTTTTTCTCTTTAATCATTCCTGTACGCACTGTATCATCCTTTTTTTCTTTAATCATCCCTGTACGCACTGTAT
>CAMKMR010000282.1 GCA_946413945.1 uncultured Lachnospiraceae bacterium
CACTTTGCGCTTCAACGATAGTCCCCAAGTTGCGCCAGCCGGAAAAGACTACGGCATCCTCAATGCTCCGCTTCAGGACACATTTACGGTAACAGATGCAGACGGAGATGCGTTCACAGGATCAGTAAGTGTTGACGGAACACAGATACAGACATTCAGCGGAACAGCTTCAGCAACAGTTTCAGTGAGCCTTGTTTCTACATGGTCAAGCTTGTCACTTGCAAGCCATACAATGACTATCACAGTAACAGATAGTGAGAGCAATACCACAACAGAAACATATACCTTCACTAAGACAGCACCGGCGGTTTATATCTCCGGCGAAGACGCTGACCTTGGAAGGCTGTATGAAGTTCCTGAAATTGTATATTCAATCACTGAGTCGGAAGATCCTGTTGCCTGGATAAAGGAACACATTGATGGAGTAGTTACAAACACAATCATTGGACCGACTGTAGGACTGGATTACGAGTTTGATTTATCCGACTGGGATAACCTTACTAATGGAAATCATACGCTTTATATCCTTGCACAGAACGTCAATGGCGGACAAGGTACAAGAACATATACTTTCAGCAAGCTTTACAACCATCTGGCATTCAGAACAGAAGCTGACGAGACGGACGAAGCTGCAAAGAGTGTTCTTCTAAGCCTTGCATATGTCGGAGCCGGTATTACTGTAGAGGTTTGCAACAATGCTTTTGACGCTACGCCTACATGGGAAGACATGACAACAGAAGCACTTGAGCACAGGTCCTATGAATTCGTAAATGATACAAAGACAGCCGCTAAATGGGGAATACAGTTTAAGATCACCATTACAAAGAGTAACACTATCAAAGATGTCCAGTGTAGTGCATTGTCCTACGCTTATAGATAAGGAGGTGAAAGGATGCTTAAAAGAGTTGCTAAGAAGCCTCTTAAGGAAGTGAGAGAAGAGGCCGACAGACTCCCCAGCACAGAGCTGGCTTTAACAGATTTGGAGATAGAAAACATAGAACTGGCAAATGCGCTGGAAGAAGCTGAGCAGGCTATCACTGATAACGAGATTGCGATCGCAGAGTTGCAGGAAAAGTTAGGAGGCTAAGATGCATAGTAAGGATTTTGAGAAGTATAAGAAGAGATATGAAAGAGGCGGATGCACTGTAGAACAGCTTCACCGCTTAACGGAACTTGGAAAACTTACTCCGAAGGAATTCGAAGAGATAACAGGCATTCCATTCGAAGAGTAAAAGGTTGCAAGGGGCTACACTTTTGTGTGGCCCTTTTTAATAGGAAGGGGAGATAATGGTTACACAGATACAGCCTTATTTTCAGCTTGCGCTTAATATCTGCAATCTGATCATTATTCTGTTTGGATTTTATAAGTTTATGGGAAAACCTCATTCATCACTTGAAAACAGGGTAACTACCCTGGAGGTGAAAGTGAAGGAGCATGAAGAGTCCTTGCATCAGGGGAATGATAGATTCAAGAATCAGAAAAAGACAGATGCACTTATTATCAATTCACTAGTGGCACTGATAGAGTTTGAAGTTGATTATTGCATGCATCATGGAGATGAAAAGATATCTCCAAGACTTGATAAAACAAAGAATGATTTACAGAGTTATCTGGCGGAGAAGTAAATGGTTAAGAAGATTGGAACGTTAAAAGACCTAACTAAATATGTGATTTTCAGCATAACAGTAGTGCTTATCTACACTATTGCTGAGTTCATTACATCTACGATAACCGGTCTCTCACATGATGTTCTTAGCGGCTGTGTCTATAGCTTCTGGGGTGGAGAGATGGTTTTGTTAGCACTGATCAAGATATTTAAGATCCGGAGGGAGTAAGAATGAATGAGATTTTATTTGATTTGCTTGTGGTAGTAGTTAGCGTCTGTGTGATATTGGTTACTAGAACTGTCATCCCTTATTTACACGAGCAGTTAAAAGGCAGTAAATACAGCAGCTTTTTGGATGAGATAGATAAAGCAGTAAGAGCAGCTCAGCAGTCACCATATATAAAGCCCATAGGAAGCGAGAAAAAGAGCTATGTTACAAAGTATATGGCGGAGTGGCTTGAAAGAAACAACATGAAAATAACAGCAGACCAGCTTGATATGCTGATAGAAGCTGCAGTATACAGTATGAAGCTTGATGATAAGTACTAAACGAGGGAATGCTTATGAAGACAGTGGAAAAAGTATTGGCCGTAGCACTGGCAGAAGTAGGCTATCTTGAAAAATCCAAAGCGGCCTACAAGAGCAATCCGCAGGTCCTTTATTCCAAGACAGACGGTGCAGGAAGTGACAACTATACCAAGTATGGTTATGAGATGCATAAGATATATCCTACAGTAATGGACTTTCCTGCATTCTGGTGTGACGCTTTTGTTGACTGGTGCTTCCAGAAGGCATACGGGATAAACACTGCAAAATCGCTATTGGGAGGTAATTTTGATGATTACACTGTTGCAAGCGCAACTATGTACAAGAAGCGCAACGCTCTGGGAAGTACTCCTAGAGTTGGAGCGCAGGTATTTTTCACAAGAAACGGACAGATCAGCGGATGCCACCACACAGGAATAGTCTATGCGGTAGACTCCGCTTATTTTTATACTGTTGAAGGCAATACATCCGGTGCATCCGGAGTAGTCGCTAATGGAGGCGGCGTTGCCAAGAAGAAATACAGTATACGGAAATATAAAGGAACTACATTATTCGGCTATCCAAAGTACGACATAGCCAAAGACGAAATGACCACTATAGCCCAGGAAGTATTGATGGGGCTATGGGGGAATGGAACAGAAAGAAAACAGAGATTAACAGAAGCAGGGTATGATTACACGAAGATCCAGCAGGCAGTCAATCAGCTAATAAAAGGAGGTAAGTGATGGCACTCTCAAATATTAAGTACATGGACACCGATACTGGCGGCGGAACAATGCCTGGAACAA
>CAMKMR010000283.1 GCA_946413945.1 uncultured Lachnospiraceae bacterium
CTTTCTCTATTCCAAATATCACTTCGTTTATTCTCGCTACATCAAATAATCTTTTTTATTCCACATAAAGCATTGTTACATCAAATAAAGTTGATCTTTCCACAGTTTCAAGGTCTAACGGCTGCTCATATTCTTCAATGTATTCGCTTATTTCATATTTTCTGAAATATTCCGCCTCTGTTAGATAATCCTTGTTATTCTTTCTATACCTGTTACAAAGGATCACAACCTGCTTTCCTAAATCCGGCATGCTGCCAATAAAAGTTTTTAATTTGTTAACTGCAATCTTATCCTGCGTAGTAACCGCCAAAAGCTTGTCACATCTTTGCATAAACATCATTTTCTCAGTTTGCGCTTCCGGTGAAAGCTCAACCACAATATGGTCATATATATTTAAACCCTTTAAATAATCAATGATCTCTGCATAGGCATTAAATCCCACCTTATACGAAACCGGAAGATTCTTAAAAGGCGGCAGATAATCAAAGCCCTTTATTCTTATCTCTGGGACAATGATCTTTAAAGCATTCTTTATATTGATCGAGCATTGATATGAAAATGCCACGTCCTGCTCTCCCACACCTTCTATATAATAAGAGAAATCCTGATGAGGAGTTGTACTGATATACATTACTCTTTTTCCCTTATTCTTAAGCTTTTTAGCTATTGTAAGCGCTGTGATAGTAGTCCCGCTTCCACCTGAAGCAGAGAAAACGCCAATAAGCTTCGTTCCCTTGCTTCCAGGGCCATTAGCATCCACTATAAGACTCTGATCAATCCTTTCTACAATGCTCTTTACACTATAGAATTTATAGATATATTCAGCCCCGCTTCCTTCTCTTTCTTCATCCATAAGATAATAAATCTTAGTATTTGAAAATGCCTCTGGGTGTTCGATCACTGTGCCATAAGGAATGATAAGCACATCAACTCTTTTAGGCATCATCATAAAGCTTGAAAATGTAATCTTGTCTGTAATAAAGCTTACTTCTGCTTTTTCCTTAACAAATGAAGCGAATTTATATTCTATTGTTGAAATATATTCCTTATCAAAAGATACAAATAATATATTCTTCTTTAACATACAAACCTACCTTACTGCCTTATGGTAACAACAAACTCAACATCTGCAAGTTTTAACTTATCACCATTTTTAATGTAATAATACTGATTTGGATTTAAGGTAAATCCGTTGATCGTTGTTCCGTTAGTACTGTCTAGATCCTTAACCATGTAAGTTCCATTTTGAATAGCTATCTCACAATGTCTTCTGCTTACATTGCTGGAAACATTAAATGTTCCGTCTGCATCCTTTCCTTTTCCAAGAACAAAGCCACTCTTACTAACTACAAATACAATATTATCAATTGCTGATCTATGTTCTAGGATCAGTCCATTTTCTTCATGCTTTTTCTCATAAAAAACATCTGATGAATCAACCATTCTAACCCCAAACTCAAGGCTAGAGGCATATTTTATGATCTCACTATCAGACTTTTCTTCATCCATTATGTAATAATAAGCTTCACTGTATTTTTCTTTAGAATTAATAAATATCTTATTAAGAAGTATAAGAATAGATCTTCTAAATGACTTGCTCCACGACAGGCCATCATGTAAATTACATTCGTAATTAATAGGAAGAATGACCGCCTTGATCTTTTTATTTTTGATATCATAGAAAAGCCTGTTGTAGTTTATATCTACTCCATACGCTTTTAAATAATCATTATCTTCAACACTTTTGATCAGTTTGATAAAATTACTAAAAGCAAAGGCAAGCTCAGAATCATTTAACTTATCTACTATTTCATGAACAGGCTTTAAGTCATCAAGACCATAAAGCAGTCTGTCAGAACCATTATAAGATACTTTAACCATAGGAATGAGATCATTTCCTAATTTATTAACAATCTTCATCCCTAACATGAACATTTCATCTTCTTTTTCAAATGTATATGCAAGATGATCTAAATACTGTTCAACAATCATTTTCTGTCTCCAAATTATTTATATATTCTTCGAAAATTGCTTTTTCCTCATGTTTCTGAGTATCATAAATTTAAGCAGTTCTTTCTGCAAGCAGCACACAACATGACATACGGATTGCTTCGTTTCTTTGAAACTCTCGCAATCCTAGAAACATTCGGAAACCGCTAATTTTCTTTGAAAATTGCTTTTTCCTCATGTTTCTGAGTATCATGAATTTAATCAGTTCTTTCTGCAAGCAGAAGAACTGATTAAATTATGATACTATGTCATATCAAACTCGAATTCTTCTTCAGCTAATCTTATAATATTTCCTGACTCTAATTTAACATATCTACCTGGAGTAACCCTTACTCCATTGATAAATGTTCCATTAGTAGTTCCTAAATCCTGAATGTAAAAACCATCTTCAAATCTAAGGATTGAAGCATGTTTTCTACTTATATTGTTATTCTCAATGTAATAATCAACATTTTCAAAAGATGATCCTATTATAAAACTATTCTGACAAATCTTTACTCTTTCTCCTGACTTACATCTTATGAGAGTTGGACTGATGTTAGCAAGATTTGCTGTATTTCTATTTATAGCAACATTATCTGCCCCAAGAACAGTTGTCTCATTCGACTCTTGCATGAGGTTTTCACTTGCCTCATTTAAACTTCTATTCTTAGGCATATTGGAATTGTTATATACATTTCCAGGTGTGATCCTTCCGCTGATCTTCAAGGCTTCTCTCGCCTTAACAGTATTATTTTCTTCTTCTCTTAAAAGTCTCTTATATTTCTTTGTCTTAACAATGAGTATAATTATCAACACTATTATGCTGATAAAGAGTACTCCAGTAACAATTGATGCTATAATTATCACCAATTTTGCAGAAATACCAGCTTTTTTTAGTCCATCAACCCTGTCATTT
>CAMKMR010000284.1 GCA_946413945.1 uncultured Lachnospiraceae bacterium
GTATTTTCTGCAACATAAGCAGCACTAGCTGTATCTAACTTTTCTTCATAATTTCCATCAAGAGCATTAGGGCTATTAACAAAAAGCTTAGCATCTTCTGCACTCATATATGTGAAATCTGTAAGAGAAGGAATGAGAGCTGTACCTCCACCACATCTACCGAAAATAGCTGTTACCTGTGGGATAACGCCTGAAGCAAATGACATCTTCTTGTAAAGTCTTCCAAATGCTGCAAGTGCATCAGAAGCTTCCTGAAGTCTGAGACCTGCACAATCAATAAGACCGATCACTGGTGCTCCAACCTTAAGTGCAAGGTTGTAAACATTTGCAATCTTCTTTGCATGCATTTCTCCTATCGCTCCTCCAAGAACCTTAGCATCCTGGGCATAAACATATACGAGCTTACCATCGATAAGTCCATAACCAGTGATAACACCATCCTTAGGAGTATCATATTCTTTGATGTTAAAATCAGTACTTCTAGCCTTCACTAAAGCGCCAACTTCAACAAAACTTGAGTCATCAAGTAATGCGTTTATACGTTCGCTTGCTGACAGCATAAGTTTTCCACTCATTTCTAGTCCTCCATTTTAATTGTAAAATAACAGCATTAAAGGGTCGTGTTTATACTTACACGACCAATTTATGCCATTTTGTATTGTATTACTTTTAACACATATTTTCAATGAAAATAATGTCAAAATTTGTTAATATTGTAAAAAATCTGACCTTATTTAAGCAGTAAATAACCCAAATTAATCCGCTTGCAGTTTTTTATTATTATAAATATGACATAAATCGCTTACAGATTCTTATTTCAAACCATCCGACTTAAATCTGCTTACAGATTCTTATTTCAAAGTATCTGACTAAAATCTGCTTATAGATTTATATTATAAAAAATCTGCCTTTATTTGCTTGTAGAGATTACATCTTTATTCTTTACCATATAATCTATAAGTGAGATCACTGTAAGTGCTACAGAGATAAGGATAAGAACAAGTCCTATGATATTAAAGACATCCTTCTCCCAGCCTGCAGCAAGTTTTACCATAAGGTAAACGATAGTAACCATCTGAACTGTTGTCTTTACCTTGCCCCACATAGAAGCAGCTATTACTCTTCCATTATCTGAAGCCACAAGTCTGAAACCGCTTATGATAAATTCACGGGCGATAATTATTATTACAGCCCAGGCCGGAATAAGTTTTACTTCTATAAGTGCGATAAGCGCTGAACAAACAAGAAGTTTATCTGCAAGAGGATCCATAAATTTTCCAAAATCTGTTACCAGATGATACTTTCTTGCAATTTTCCCATCTACCATATCTGATAATGATGCCACGATAAAGATCACAATAGCGATCCATTTTCCTGCTGGAATCTGTGGTGCCATAAGACATATCAGAAAAAACGGAATCAAGATCACTCTGAAAATTGTAATTTTATTTGGTAAATTCATAATAAAGCTCCTCCCTTTTATTCTTCATCTTCATTACATATATCCCCGATAAGATCATATTCCGCAGCATCAGTGATCTTAACAGGAACAATCTCGCCCGACATAAGTTCTCGGTCGCTTCTTACAAAAACATAACAATCCACATCAGGTGCGTCTCTATATGTTCTTGCACTATATACATCATCGTCCGGCATATAGCCTTCTATGATGCAGTCCATTGTCTTTCCAACAAAGGTCTGATTCTTGTCATAGCAGATTTCCTGCTGAAGTTCCATGATCTCATTTCTATAGATTTCTTTTGTTTCTTCATCTATCTGATCAGGGAAAGATGCAGCAGGTGTATCCTCTTCAGGAGAATAAGTAAAGACGCCAAGCCTGTCGAACTCGATTTCATTTATCATTTCCATTAGATTCTCATGATCCTCTTTTGTTTCTCCAGGGAAACCGGTGATAAATGTTGTTCTTATTGTTATATCAGGCATTTTAGCCCTTAACTTATCTACTATCACATAGATATCATGTCTTCTTACTCTTCTGCCCATTCTTTGAAGCATGCTGTCTTCAGTATGCTGAAGTGGCATATCGATATAATGGAGCACTTTTGGATTTGTGGCCATCTCTTCAATAAGTTCAGGATAGATTTCTTCAGGATAGCAGTAAAGAAGCCTTATCCATTCAATCCCATCTATCTCTGACAATTTACGTAAAAGTTTGTGAAGAGACTTTTCGCCATAAAGATCAATACCATAAAGGGTAGTTTCTTGTGCCACAAGGATAAGTTCCTTAACTCCATTATCCGCAAGTTCCTTTGCAGTTTTAACAAGCCTTTCCATTGGGGCACTTCTAAAATTGCCTCTAAAAGAAGGTATCGCGCAATAAGTACATCTCTTATTACATCCTTCAGCAATCTTAAGATATTCCATATATGGATGAGATGTGATTATACGAGGGGCGTCAACTTCTGTACGCTCATTTATATCACTATAAACCTTAATATGCTTCTCACCATTTCTTAATCTGTCGATAACATCAGCTATCTGAGTAAAACCAGTTGTACCTACAAATGCATCTATCTCAGGAAGTTCTTCTTCAATCTCTTCCTTATATCTTTCAGCCATACAACCAGCAGCTATAAGAAACTGTAGTTTTCCCTCTTTTAATTTAGCTGTTTCAATGATAGCTTCAATGCTTTCCTTTTTGGCATCATTAATAAAGCTGCATGTATTAACTATAGCAGCATCTGCGTCCTCAGGATCATTTGTAAGGTCATAACCTCTTTCCTTTAGAATCCCAAGCATTTCTTCACTATCAACTGTATTTTTATCACAGCCAAGTGTGATCATTGTAATCTTAAACATAATACTCCTAAGCCCTATCTTCCGTTATGAAGAAGAGCCGCTTCATATGTATTTTCCATTAGCATGGCTATTGTCATAGGACCAACC
>CAMKMR010000285.1 GCA_946413945.1 uncultured Lachnospiraceae bacterium
TTCGGCTTCTTTAAGGGCCTTTTTAAAATCTTCTTTTTTTATGGCAGAGTAAATCCCTGTTTCTTCGTCTAATGAAGGATATATATATATAGGTTCTATATTAAGCAATTCCAGGGCATTGAATACAGATTTATGGCAGTTTCTTGCGCAAAGTGCAGTTAATTTTTTATCAGGCATTATATCCGATGAATAATGATATGCAGCATAGATAGAAGTAAGAACACCGGAGCTAGAACCATTTACAAGATATCTTGTAAGATAAGTTTTATATATTTTTTCTGCTTCAAGCTGGGAATTTAAGATCATGCCGTCTTTTTCAGGGTGATGGTAGTCATCAAGACCCGGAACTTCTGTAAAGTCATGTAAAAAAAGCTGATCCCAAAAGGAAGAGAAAACAGCTTTTCTTTTATGCCCTGGCATATGCCAGGGATATGGACTTAATGAGATATAATCACTAATTGTGTCATTGATAAATTCTTTCATTTTTATATACCGACTTTCTCTCTCATTGATTTACTTTTTGTTGATCATAAATATTACTTTAACATTTTAAAACAGTAATTTATATATTATTTTAAAATAAGCTCCATAATTTATATTTACTCCATGATAAATTTAATCTATCTCGATTGTTCTTTTAGTAGTTTTTCAGTTAATAATATCAAAATTATATCTTTTATAGCAAATCAAATGACATAAAAGTAATATTGCACAAATAACTTTGGCTATTTTGTATATTATAATTTTGTTGAAAACTATTTAAATATTTAATAGAATTATCAATGATTATTTTATAATGCGGAGGGAAAAATGAAGAAAAATTCTAAAGCACAAGGTATTATATTTGTGATCGTTGGTATATGCTTGGTTATAGCATCTCTTGCATATATGGTTGCAAATAAGGATATTTTATTTTCAAGTAAGTTACCAAGTTTAAATGAAGTGTTCGAAAATGGCGAAGTTCCAGTTCCAAACAAATATTATGAATATACTATCAATGCTCAGCTTGGAAATTACGCAGAAATGCAGCATAAGAAGAATGGTACTACAACAAGTAAGGATCAGTATTATATCGGTGTTCTTAATGATGCTGATGGTTACAAGTATACACTTTTCTCTTTTGAAATTTCAAACAAAAAGGATATTTCAGCAGTTAATGCAATGGAAGATGCAACTGTAAAATATTTTAAAGGACAATCAGCTGATCTTAATACTACTCCTATTACAATTCAGGGTAAGTGGGAAAAACTTTCTAATAGCGAATTAAAGGGTTATTTCCTTGATGGTATAGATGGAGCAGAAGAAGTTGGATTTGATTCTATTTCTGATTACCAGTTTAATGGTAAAAAGACAAAATCTGCTGCATGGGGAACATTTATTCTCTTAGCAGTATTTGGTGTTGGATTTGTACTTGTAGGTTTCTTCTCATATGTTAATGCAAAGAAATTTGACCAGAAGATTAATGAAGTTTACAGCAATCCTTATCAGGCAGCTGATAACAGTTATGCAAATGATTTTGCATCAGATTATAATACTAATGCAAATCAGAATCCATATACTGACAATAATCAGAATTTTTAATAAGAAAACAATCAGTATTTAATATTAAATTTAAAAATAAATAAAATAATCAAAAAAATAACAGTCTCTTATATGTTACTTCTTGTAGCATATAAGAGATTTTTTTATTATAATCATAGATATAAGTTTTAAAGAAAAATTAAGATGGAAGGAAAGTATTATGGCTAAAGAGAAATTGGCTGAAGAACTTGAAGTATTAGAAGCACTTAAAAATATTGACTTTATAGAGAATATGTATAAAGATCAGCTTAGTGGCATGGAAAATTCAAAAAAGAAAAATGAATCTAAGACGGTCAATAAATGTATAATCGCTTCAGTTATAACCGTAATAACGGTAATAGTTGGGGCAGAGGCATTTTTCCAGATGAGACAGGATATGGATTCAAATGGAAAGATAGTTGCGTCATTAATAGCTGCACTTGCCGCTATCCTTCTTGTAGTATCTATGCTGTTAGTATATAAAGCTGTGAGAGAAATATTAAATCTTTTGTTTCATAAGGGTGATCTTGTACTCTTTAAAGCAAAGCAGGGTGAATATACCAGTATGAAGATGGAAAAGTTCCATGGAGATGCAGAGCTTATCAAATTAAAGGAATTAAAGGTTAAAGTAGAAAAATACAGAACAATAGATTATGTATATAAAGCTGAAGCTTATAAATTTGAAGAAGTAAGACATGAAGATTTTCGTCAGGCAATAGATAGTTATAAGATAATTATCTGGCTTATAGAGTTGATAGTTATCACACTTATTGCATTTTTAATTTCAAGATCAATGACTTAAGGAGTTATATAGAATATGAGGATTTATCTTGCATCACCATTTTTTAATGATAGAGAATGTGAGACTTTGTCTAGAGCAGAAGAGATTTTAAAAGAAAGGGGTTTTTCTTTATTTTCACCCAGAGAACATGAAGTAAGGGAAGGAAATGTGGGAAGCCCTGCCTGGAGCAAAGAGACATTTTTAAATGATAAAGCAGCTATTGACTGGTGTGAAGTTGTTGTAATGCTCTATTGGGGAAATTATAGCGATTCAGGCACAGCTTGGGAATGTGGATATGCATATGCCACAAATAAGCCGGTAGTGGTAGTACAGCTCGGAGAGTCATCAAATCTTATGATCCATGAAGGCAGTCATACAAATCTTTATAGCGTTGAGGATCTTTTAAGTTATGATTTTGAAATGATGCCTCGAGAAGCTTTTAGCGGAAAAATGTTTTAATAAAATGACTCTGAAAAAATTAAGATAAAAAAAAATAAGAAAAAAAAAGGGTCAATCATTTTTTCTGTGTGTGATAGCACACGCTCCCATCCCGTCAAGGCA